>JAKAOI010000396.1 GCA_021812265.1 Chloroflexota bacterium
GTATGCGCAGATTTGCGTCCACGCAATTCATCGGCAATTGTTTCTGCCACAACAATACCTTCAAAATGCGCCGCAGCGCCAGATTTCGACACCGGTAAATCCGTAGAGTCACCGATTGCAAAAATGTTCGCCTCTTCGTATCCTTTTACCCTCAAGGTGTGATGATCGGTTGGTATCCAGCCGTCTGCGTCACCAATCCCACTCTGTTTCGCAAGAGCAGATCCTTGGTGCGGCGGTGTAAGAACCAGCAGATCATAAGACAGTTCTTCACCTTCCAGTGATGTTATCAATTTCTTTTCCGGATGAATCTCATCCACATTAAAGAATGTGTGTACTTGTATGCCACGTTCTTCCAGTATTGGAGCGGCCAATTCCGCAACACTTTCTATCGGAAATACACGGTTGATTGGGTACACGTAATGAATCTCGGTTTTCTCACGCAAACCCTGCTTCCGCAGCATATCATCCAGCAAAAATGTAAACTCCAGCGGCGCAGGCGGGCAGCGATGCGGTATACTGGATACTCCGGTGACAATAACACCGCCTTCAAAAGCGTCTAGTTTCGTGCGTAAAGCGTGCGCGGCCTCTTCACCATAAAAATGATTGCTGCCTTCAGCGTAGCCAGCTACGTCTTCCGGCGAGTTCCGCGACCCCGTCGCAAAAATCAGGTAATCATATGGGTGAGATATCCCGTCTGCGGTTACCAGGGTTTTTGTATTCGTGTCTAGTGATGTTACCGTGCCTTCTGTGCCAGATTTTAAAATAATCCCTTCATGCAGCAGCCGTTCTTCCGGACGAGTTATTGCCATTGGCCGGAATTGTGAAAACGGCACATACAGCCAACCCGGCTGATACGTGTGCATGCGTTTCGTTTCGTAAATGGTGATATCAACTGTTTGGCGCCGCTCGCCATGCAGTGATTTAATCAGACGGTTTGCAGTCACTGTTCCGCCGACACCGCCCCCAATAATAGCTACCTGAGTATGCATAAATAGCCGCACCTTTCTCTCTTCAGTTACGATTTTCGCGCAACTTTTTGAACAATAAAGCGGGCAACACCGCCTTCCTGTTCTTCGACTGCAAGTAATTTATATCCGGCTTTCTCCACCCAAATGGGGATATCTTTTTTTGAACCGGCGTCAGCAGATAACACCGCTATCGTCTGGCCATCGGCCAATGATTTGCTGCCGCGAATCAGCTCCATCAGCGGACCCGGGCAATGGCTTCCGCGAGCGTCTATTTCGCGGTCTACAGGTAATGCCATAACAGTAATCTCCTCTTTATCTATTGGTATATGAAAACTGTGTATTGTTATTTCGTTCCTATCATCGACTGAATAGGATAAACGTGTTAGTGTGAAAAACCAATGTGAAGCATTTCATCGTTTCATTTTTTTGCTTCAGTTATAGTATGGCGCAAAGTTTTCACAAATAAAGCACAAAAGGGAATCACCGTATCTCAGAATAGGCATAATATGTGATGTTTTTTCATCACGCAACACGCACAGAAAAAAATATCCGTGAGGCAAAAATCACGAGTCTGATCTATGTGACCTGCTTTTCGCAAAGCTGTTAGCCGGAAAATATATCGTATCTGGGCGCATTTTATCTATGATGTTCAAATTGCAGAGCGCATGGTTGTGGAATCAGACAAAAATGCCCCCAGCGCAGATATGGCGCAGGGGCATTTGAAAAAAATTTTTGAGGATCCGCAAAATCAGATTGCGTCTTCCGCATATCCGGCATTAAAAAGCTGGCGCGGAATATCAGGCGGCAGGCTCCTTGCGACCGCGCTTTTTTAGCGGCGGCAGAATACCTTGCGCAGGAGGCGGTGGCAGTTGTGTATAGATTGCTGCGCCGCTCAGCGGGCTGCGCCAGCTATGCGTAGTTGCCGCAAGATTTGCGACAAAGGCGTCTTGCAAATTTATATGTAAAGCCTGCCACACATGGCTGATAGCGCAGCGCGCATAATTAATATCATTGCGCGGCTCTATGCGGTCGATATCTTCAAAAAACCAACCACAACTGGTATAACTGGCCTGCATATAATATTCGGCTTCCAGCAAATGCCATATCCTGGCGGCGTGAGTTTCGCGAAACGGTTTTCTGCCATGAACGCTGTGTTTTTCCCAGAAGTGTTGCTCGGTTATCCATTCGTTTCGCAAACTAATATATTCTTCGCGCGCCAGCCACGGATCTTTTAACGTTGCCGCGGTGTATTCCGCAAACAGCGTATCAATTTTTTCCGCCAATTGATTCAGTGAATCGCGCAAGCCGGGCTTCCATTTTTGCGGCTCACCTTCGGTACAGGCGCAGCCAACATTCCAGCGATCTACTCCGTGGGCGCAGCTCCAAGCGCTGGGCGCATAAATTCGAGTTTCTTTTACAGGCGGGTGGTCACGCAAATATTTCGCATACGTTGTCACTTCATAACCAAAAGCTGGCGCGCTGTTTTGTATTAACTGGGTTAAAAAACGGTCACGAAACGGCTTGTGGTGCCCATACAACTCACCGTCGGTAGCCACACTAATCAATTGATCTTCGCCGGCGGCTGCCTTTTCCCAATTAACGTGGTGAGTGATAATATCTGCCACAAAAGCGTCGGCGTTTTCCGTAACGCTATCTACAAAAGAGGCTCCGCCACTTAAATGGCCATCGTAGAAAAAAACCGCTATGCGCCGGCCGCTGGGCAAAGCCACCCAATATGGCTCGGTAGAGTCTACCCCGCCAAGCGATTGCCATGGCGCCAGAATAGTAAACGCTATATTATAGTCTTTTAATATTTCCAAACATTCAATATCTATAGCTGTTTCTGCCAGCCACATTCCCTCTGGCCAGCGCCCAAAGCGATTTTGAAAATCTTGTATTCCCCATGAAATTTGGGCGCGTTTATCGCGGCTGTTTGCCAACGGCAAAATAGTATGATTATACGCATGAGCAATGGCAGAGCCAACACCGTCACGTTCCAACGCTGCTTTATCAGAAGCAATAATGCGATGATATACATCTGCTGCGTTATGCTCCAGCCAATCAGCAAGGGTAGGGCCGAAATCAAAGCTGATGTGTTCAAATTTCCGGCTTCGGCGTTTGGTT
>JAKAOI010000397.1 GCA_021812265.1 Chloroflexota bacterium
CTTTTATTGATACAGATGCCCTTAATACGTATATTGATACATTACACAAACTGCGATCAAACTCCCATCTTTTACTCGCCCCTTGGCAAATAAAAGAAACCTATACACAAATTATATATATGGGGTTGAAGCTTTTAAATTCTTATAAATTTATCAAATCACAATTTCGGCAACTCATAGATGTATATTTATTACTTCACGATAACGAATTGGTCATTAATAAGCCTGCATGGGCGCTTTTTCACGCTCAATTGGCTCTTCATACATTGTTAAAATACTATGGCGATCAAGATATCAAAAAATCAAAAGATTTCCCTCTCTATCTGCAAATAATACGCGCTATTGGATTAGCTTATAATAATTTAAATCTCATGCACAATGCGGCAAAAACCTATAAGCTTATATTTTCTGATAGCACAACCCAACAAAATCCATTTAACTATCTACACACATGCATTAACCTAGCTTCCTCACAAAGTCGTATCCCAAGATCTTCTGTTGAAGATCTCAAAGAATATATTTTTCGTGCGCGCAAAGTAAATGAAAAGTTACCAATCGAGCAACAAGTAGACCAAGCAGTACTTATAGACAGGAGTGAAATTCAATTATTTTTACACATGCAAAGTTTTAAAAAAACTCAAAAATTAATCAATCAGTTTGAATCACAATATTCATTACAAAATTTAAGTTATATCTTGCAAGTCCGATTTTGGGAAACTATCGCACAATACCATTTTAGCGTTTCAGATATTTCCGGTTGGACTGAAATCATGCGATATATCATCCCTTTGGCCAAACAAACAGGTCTTGAACATCAACTTTTAAAAATGCGCAGATTATATAATACAGATTTTGAGCGACTTGAGGCAGAACTTTGATCATTAATTCATAATAAGATACCATTTCTGTCAATCGACAGACTTTTGACCCAAGCCAACACAATCGCTTTCATCCGCGTGTCCTAAAGAGCCAGAGGCTTTATGAGATCTTCAGCAAATCATACATCACCCATTTCACTTTTCAGCAAACCGCGCACGAATATATTCCAACGCCGGTGGATCAATAGATCTGCCCGGAATATCTACCCGATCTTCCAAATTTTCTCTGCCGGTAAATTGCGCAAACGCGAGCTGCGTAATATCATTCCACTCACCGTTTACCTCGCCGGTATAATAACCCAAGCGCAAAAGCATTGTTTGCAACTCTCGAACTAACGGCTCTGCAATGGCAATTTTCTGTTCCTGCGGAGTTGAACCCAAAAATATCTGATGCAAATGCAATAACTTGCCCAGTTCAGCAATCGGATTAAGGTGATCATCCACCCGCAAATCCAAAAATTTGTCTGTAAATCCGCCATAACCGGCGCCTTCACGTGTTACCAACATTGCGGCAGACTGCTTGCCGCGCGAATCACCGCCGGCAGAATCTCCCGCAGCCAGCGCCGCATACAGTCGCAATTCCAATGCGCCCTGTGTATGTGTAAACGCTTCGTACATTGCCTGAACGGTTTCCTCACTGACAAGAATATTGCCCTGTATAGCAAATCCGGGTTTAGCTATTCCGCCAGCCCACGCAGAACAACGGCTGCCGGTAAATGTTGCCGCATTCCCCATACTATCTACAATTCCCACCTGCCGATCTTCACGTTGATCGTCATCCGCCAGCAAAAGCGCCAAAGTTTCATCCGCTGTTTTTCCTTGTGACAGCAATTCCAGTCCGCGAGGGCCATAGCTATAGTTTGCCAGGCTTTGCGTGGCAATAGCGCCAACCTCTGCTTTCGCAAATGGCACAACTGCGCCTACCGCTAAAAATTTACTGGCAACCGCTACCCCCCAACTGCGTGATGGTAAATCGCATGCGGCAATTGAAAAGGTATGTATCCATGGCTGTTTTTTCATTGGAACATCCCACCTTCCTGCATATGATCGGGCGCAGCCGGCATACTAAATACCGCGCGCCAGTATGTATTATTTCACAAAAATTATTGATCTAAATACCGCTGCAATTCCCATTGCGAAACCTCCATGCGATAGGCGTTCCATTCGCGCCATTTTGCGTCTAAAAACTCATTTAATATCAGCGGTCCAAGCGCTTCTGTCATCAAATCATCGCGTTCAAGGGCAGTTAGAGCTTCACTGAGCGATTGCGGAAGAATATATCGGTAATACTCCATGCGCGATGAAGCGGCAGCCTTGGGCGCGCCGACGGCGCGCGGCGGCGGCGGATCCAACTTGCGAATAACACCATCTAATCCGGCGCGCAGCAGCGCGCAATACGCCAAATACGGATTACAACTGGAGTCGGGGCTGCGAATTTCAATACGCACATCATTTATCCGTTGAGAATGCACCTTGGGCACACGAATCATTGCCTCTTGATTATGATGCCCCCAATTAATTTCAACCGGAGCCTCATGGTTCGGCACAAAGCGCTTATAAGAATTAACCAACGGCGCCAAAACCGCGCTCATACCTTGTGCGTGCGCTATTTGCCCCGCAATAAACTGCATGCCAATATCCGACAGCCCATATTCAGCTCCATCGGCCCCATGGTCCTGCGCAAAAGCATTTGCGCCGCCGTCTCGCTTGGCCAGCCGTTGATGCACATGCATACCCGAACCATTCACACCGGAAAACGGCTTCGGCATAAATGTAGCGCGCGCGCCATATCGCTGCGCCAAAACTTTAATGGTTTGCTTTGCCGTCATCACCGCGTCTGCTGAAGACAGCGCATCTTGCAGCGCCAAATCTACCTCAAACTGCCCGCTGGCGGCTTCATGATGGCACGATTCAATAGGAATATGCAGCGCGGCAAAGGCATCCATCAAGTCACGCCAAAACGCGCTCGAAGCCTCTCCAAATGCGTCAAAATAACTGCTTTTATCGATGGGCTGAAGCTGATTAATGTGCAAATCCGAGCCATGGAGCAGAAAAAACTCAATTTCAGGAGCAGTTTGAAAGGTATAACCCAATGTTTCGGCAAAGGCGGCAGATTTTTTTAATTGTCCCCTCGGTGAGCCTTCAAACGGCGCGCCATCCGGCAGCGCCACATCGCAAATTACTTTGGCAGAT
>JAKAOI010000014.1 GCA_021812265.1 Chloroflexota bacterium
GATCCATTGAGAATGGTATTTTGCACAACCATATTATTCAGCGCATCGTTTAATTGCTGTTGTGATGTGTAGATTAGCGCATTTGGCGGCAAAGAACTTTGAGGTATGGAAGTAACATGAACGGCGGCAGAAATAAGGATGTAGGGCGCAGCGCTTTGGTTAGAAGAAAGCACCATGCCTGTGCTTAAATTTGTGGTTGCCGTTATTACTTGCGTCATACTGATATTTGCGTTATTTTTTCCTAAATTTTCTGATAGTTTTAGAATGATAATCCCAACAAGTAACGCAAATATTATCCCTAAAATGATAAAAAATGCTCCGGTTGGGGCTTTGCGCGAAGATGATGCGTCCATGTTTGGTTTTCCTTACTGTACGATGAAAATACTAATAGCTATTCAGCAAGAATCAGTCCATTTTACCGAAATTGTTTCAATAAAATTAGGACATTCGCTTGAAAGAGCAGCGCATGGTTCTTGCATCTGCAGCAAAGGAAGGTCTGGGGACACCCCAGAACCCCGTACAAGAGGCGGCGCCCCTTGTACATCCCCGATGTTCCATGCTGCAGCGAAAGTCCTGAAAATATGTTTTTGGCGGAGATGTATGAGGAAATGTTGAGAAGAGACGGTGCGGAACTCCATATTTATGGGTTTAAATCCAAAGAATTGCATTGAAATAAACAATATATACAGACAAAAACACTCGCTTGCTGCACTGCATCAAAAATGCATACATTGTTGGCCCTTTGCGCGGAGATTGAAGCCTGGATGTTTCCAGATTTCACTTTATTGGCGCAGGATGCTATGTGTGCGCAGTGAACAAGCGAGTGGCTACGTTTTTGTCAATGACCTAAAAAACAGAGATGATGTTGGAAATTGATGGATATATAACAATAAATACACCGGCGCAAAATACGGCGATGATGGCAACGATTAAAATGTATTCCAAAACGCTGATTTTATGGAATTGTTTTTGAGCAGGCTGCTGCGCCATTTTCTTCCTCCCGGATATTCCGTTGAGCGGTTTTGGTGAACCGCAAAATCGGAAAACTGCTGTCTCGATCGTATTGTAACAGATTCTTTTTGTGTCTACAAGATTTTTTGCGGTCAATATTCAGCTGTTGAACTATTTTATAGGATGTGACAGCAAATATATTGTATAACTATGCTCAGTACCTTTGGATGGCGATATTAAGGACTTTTGGGCTGTATTGGCTTGTGTAAACCTGTCGATGTATGTATACAAGACATCCGGAATACAACTACCGGAAGAAAAACTTTAACAGACAAATATATAAGGAAGATCTGCTTCCTCCCTATAACTGAAGTTAGAGGTATCCGCAGGTCGAAGTTTGATGAAGAGTGTTAACGAAAAGAGGTTTGGTATATGAATCCAGTCAAAAGCTCAGAGTTATCGGGGTTTACACAATACCGGGCAGGAGAAGGCACGATTCAGGAACCGATGCTGATTTCACGAACACAAGCTGTTGAGCAGCAAATGCAGTCTAAATATGTTAAAAATTATAATCGTCAGATAAAAATTAAATCGAAAGACACCGGCGCCGGCGGCGAGGCGCAAAAACAAATTATCGCAGATGGGCATGATAACTACCGAAAAAATCGCGGTCTATTGCGAAATCCTCAGCGCGAAATGCTTTTGCTGCATTTTATGATTGGTGAACAAAACCCACTTTCAACAATGCATACAGATATTGCTGCGGTATATAACAAAACTACCGGCAACGCACAAATGGAGAGACCGCCTCCGAAGCCAGCGAATTAATATTCCGCATAAGCGAAAAGCCATAGTGGATTTTTGGTTCTCATTGTCCGATACAATCCCTTGCATGTACATATCTTAAAGGGGCCGCGTCTTTACGGGATCATCTGAGAACTATACACTATGTATGAAATATTTTGCTGAAGTTTATCAAACACATACACAGCAAGCAGCTGTATTTGCCGGTAAATATCTAATTTAGGCCTGTTCAATGCAGAACAGGCTGTTTTTTATGTCTCATGAAACAAAATTTGAGAGTTTACCTTGATTTTCTATGCGCTATCCTAATTTTGCAAGAATACCAGTTGAATCTCTACTTTGCCGGCTATTCTTGGCAAAACAGGCGATCAGATTGGCGGAATATGAGGTACAATATAGGCTAGTGTTTTCTTTTTAATCTTTCGCAATGTTGCGGAAAAATACTGCGCCGGCAGCAAAGATAATTGCAATTGAGATTGCTGCCAATAAGTTTATTGTATGGAATAGCGCAATTTTATAGCATAATTTTTGTGCGGCAGGTGCATTGATATGTCAGCGATACAGTCGCAGCAAGTTTTTTTTACATCTCTCGATCCCAATGGTGTTCGGCTGGCGGGTGAATGGACCCCTGCAAATGGCGCATCGCAAACAAGCGCGGCTGTTTCCTGCCCAGCAGTAGTGTTATGCCACCCGCAACCGCTGGTAAATGATATGAATGATCCGCTGACGCAGGCGTTACAGCGCGAGTTGGTGAAAGCCGGCTGGTCTGTGCTTCGATTTAACTTTCGGGGCGCGCCGCCTAGCGGAGGCGCATATACTGATGGCCGTCTGGAGTTATTTGATATTGCTGCGGCGGTGTTATGGTTGCGTTCACAGCCGCAGGTAGATTCTTCCAAAGTAGCTATTGCCGGGCATGCGTTTGGCGCCGCTGTGGCGTTAGTATACGCCGCAGCAGATCCATCTGTAGCGGCTGTGGCGGCCGTCAGCCCGCCGATATTTCGGCTGCAGCAATCATTGGCAAGGCAAATTGCTATCCCCTGCTTGCTGCTATCTGGGGAAAATGACGAGGTGTGCCCGCCATATAAGTTAGAGCAGTGGATACAACAAAATCCATCTCAAAAAACACAAACAACTGTGCCGCGCGCCGAACACCTTATGAAAGGATATGAAGTTCGTGTTGCGGCATTAATTGCCTCATATTTCCATCACACTATTCCACAGATTGCGCGATGAAACACAGCCAACGCTTACTTTGTTGTGGCCTCTTGAACAATAACCACTGTTAATTGTGGTTCAAAAGTATTGCCCAACCGCACAGGAACCTTATATTCACCTAATCTGCGGATGGATTCGCGCAACGTAATGGAGCGGCGATCCACAATAATTTTTTCTTGTTCGCGGAGCGCGTCGGCAATATCTTGATTGGTAACTGAACCGTACAGTTGGTTATCTTTCCCAACACGAACGGCAAATTTTAAAGAAACGCTGTTTAGTCGATCGGTAAGGCTTTGAAGATCTGCCAATAATTTTTCTCTGCGGCGATTTTCAAGAGCTACACGATCCTGCAGATTGGAAAGAGCGTTTGAGGTTGCAGCAGTAACCATATTGCGGGGTAACAGATAATTGCGGGCGTAACCGTCTGCGACATTTTTAACTTCACCGGCTTTTCCAAGACCGGGAACTTCTTCTAGGAGAATTACTTTCATATCGGCCGAATAAAAGGTCCTTTCAATTGCATGGAAAACGCGAATAAAACGCGCTATTGTACTATGAGGCTAAACGAAAATTTCATAAACCGTCTTGGACAGTATATACCACAGATTGCGCTAAGAGCAAATTTCACTGCTATGGTGTGAGATAAGGCACATAATCGTTTATAATACCTGCATACTATTGTATTATTTTGGGGGGAATGCTATATTCTGATAAAGCCTTTGATCTGTTTTTTTCTGTATGCCTTCATGTATTCAATATTACAGGCAGGCTGTTGTAGTAGGACATTGCTCGGCGTTTTTTGTAGTGATAGCCTATCAGAAATAACTGGCGAAAGTTTTGGTGGTATACTTAACGGAGCGCTATATTTTTAATTATTAGAGATTTACACTCAGATTTTTTTGATGGAGAGAATAATATGTCTGCGCCATCCAATCCACACCAAGAACTGACGGCTAAACAGCCAAATCCCCTTGCGTTGATATTTCATTTAGGGAAAACGTTTCGTCTGACTGGCGCGTTAATGAAAGACGGCAGAGTTTCAATTTTTCGCAAGATTTTTTTTGTCGGCGCTATTCTTGCCATGATTGTCTTGCTGTTTTCCGGAGACCTTGCGGTTGAATTATTTGCCAATGTTATACCGTTTATAGGCCCGGCAATTGGGTTACCTGCCGACGCAGCCTTTGATTGGCTTGCTATTGCTGTGCTTGCCCTTAACTTGTTGAGGGTTTTCCCTATTTCGATAGTGGGGGAGCACTATAACCGAATTTTTAAAGGACAGCCTCCTCAGCAACAGCTGTTGTCAAACTAAGTAACTAAAATAGCGGCTATTTTTAGAGACGTATCCGAATACGCAAAAAGCATGGCGCTTGTTGCGCAGGCTTTTTTGTTGCTTTTGCCACTTTATAAAAACAGGTTTAAAACAAATTTAGCGTAACATCTCCAAACATTATTTCCCCCAAAACTGTTTGCCTGCGCCCAGTAAAGATTGAGCCAAACCCAGGCAAACGCGCTGCTGCAAAGCTTTTATCCGCATGATATAACGATGATTTTTGGGTCCATTCATGCCGGCGTTTTTTCTGATATATCAAAAAAATGAGTCTGATTAACCATGTGATCAATAAATTTGTTAAAGTTTTGTGTGATTTTGCCGAAAAATTGCGTATATAAGTCATAAGCGGCCTGATTGTATTATGTTCAATCAAGCGCCGTGTATTCATAGGAAAAAGGTTTTCCTGTGATGCACATTAATCTTAAGGAGTGCATGCAGTTATGCAGCAAAAGCAATTTTCGAAGTTCGTGCGCGGATTTGCTCAGTTTTCTGTTGCAGCGATTGCTGTTATGGCTATTAGCCTTGCAGCGTGCGGCGGATCGACAAACAGCGGATCCAGCGGACCTAAGAATCTGATTATCGCTTCCGAGTTGCCCGTTACTGGGACAGACGCAGGTGATGGTGTTCCCACACAAAATGGTGTGCAGTTAGCCGTGTCACAAAACGCCAATCTGGGAAATGGATATACATTAACGTTTCTGAGTGAAAATGACGTAAGCACAACAACCGGCACACACGATCCTACAACTGGCGCAAACAATATTGTAGCGTTGGCAAATAACGCCAGTGTTATGGGCGTAGTTGGGCCGTTCAACAGCAATGTTGCCGGCGCAGAAATTCCGGTTGCCAACCGCTATGGTTTGACATTAATCAGCCCTTCAAACACAAATCCTGGTCTTACCCTTCAGCAGTATGCTGCGGCGAATGGATTTGACTTTAACACCCTGCACCCGGCAGGTAAACCGGATTATTATTTCCGTGTATGCGGCAATGATATTGACCAAGGCAAATTGGACGCAAAAATTGCGACATCCGCGCCAATCAACGCCACAACTGCATTTGTTATCGATGATAACGAAGCATATGGCGTAGGTTTAGCGAACTTCTTCACACAATATTTCCAGCAAGACGGCGGCAAAACTGTTGGCACACGTCAGTCCATTTCGTTAAGCCAAGCCAGCACTTTCCCAACACTTGCTCAAAATATTGTTAATGCGCATCCTGGAGTTATCTTCTATGGCGGCGTTACCTCTAATGGCGCTCCTCAGCTGAAGGCCCAGGTAGATAAAGCCGGCGGTTCCAGTATCCCATGGGTTGGCGGCGACGGTATTGCCGACGATCCTTCGTGGATAACCCAAGGCGGCGCTGATGCGTTCAATGTTTCTGGCACAGTCGCAGCTCCGGATATCAGCACACTTGCAAAAACCAACACAGTTGCTCAAACATTTGTTCAGCAGTATACTGCAAAATTTGGCGCAGCTCCGATTCCATACAGCGCTATGGCATATGATGCGGCAATGATTGAAATTACTGCTATCAAAGATTTGATCAGCGCCGGCAAACCTGTTACTCGATCTGCGGTGCGTGATGAGATTGCTGGTTTGACTTATAATGGTGTAACCGGAACAATTTCATTTGATTCCAATGGTGACAACAAAGGTTCAAAATTCTATAGCATTTACTATGCAGACCCCAAGACAAAACAGTGGGTATTTGAAACACAGATTGACACAAGCACTCTGTAGTTTGAAAACTCTGCAAGGTCTTCCGCTTAGCCACTGGAACCCTGCTCAATGCGGATGTCAATGGGGCGTACAATATTTTGCGCCGGTATGCTCCCGACGCATTCGTGGATGGAGTGGCGTCTTGCCTCCTTCGTCTGCATTTCTTGCCATTGCCTGATCGCCATCAGGACAAGCGCATGCAGCGTGTTCGCCGTAAGGCCAGCGCGTAGTGGCTGTTGTAGTCAGCCTGCCCTTCAATAAGGCGAACCTAACCTTGGGCATATTTGTCCATACTAAAGGATACTATATGGCGCTTAACGCTGTATGGCGTTTAGCATACTGAGTAGCGGCGCTTTCACCTGCACTATCTCAATTCAGTGAAAGCGCTGCTTTGCTACAGCGACATAATTGCGGAAATATATTTTTGCGCTGTGGCGTTTGCTTTGTCAGCATCAATAAGAAAACCAATGTATTGGTAAATTATTCAATGAATATATGAATGTGGTACGTGTTTGGCGCGTGTCAAAGACCACACAGATATAAGAACAGGACTTTTGCTGCAGCATGGAAAATCGGGGATGTACAAGGGGCGGCTCCCCTTGTACGGGGTTCTGGGGTGGCCCCAGATTTCCTTTTGTTGCAGATACGAGAAACCATGCGCTGCTCTTTCAAGCGAAAGTCCTAAAAAAGATATTTTGGTTTTTTGAAATGGCAGGTATCTTGACGAATATTTTAAAATCAGGCATACTCAATCTTAATATAAGATTCATCTTATGCAAAGCAATGTATCTTTCGTTAAATCATTTGCTGGTGTTGAGAAAGCAAAAATACTCTAGAAACGGCAATCATTTACAGATGTTTGCGTTTGTTGGCTGTTTCACCGTAAAACAAGTGAAAAATAGTTTCAATGGGTAATAGCGATTGCTTTAAAAACTTATAATTAGACAGGGAGTAGATATGATTGTCCTTGCCTCAACTTCATCGGGTATATTCATACAAACAATGGTCAATGGCATAACTTTAGGCGCGGTTTACGCTTTGGTTGCCCTTGGGTACACTATTGTGTATGGGATTGTAGAATTGATCAATTTTGCGCATGGCGATGTCTTTATGTGGAGTACCGCTATTACGTTGGTTGTGCTGAATTCTATGCATGTTTCCACTGCAGTGTATGGGTTTACCCTTATCGGCCTGCTGTTATTGATGATTGTTATTGGCGCGGTCGTTTCGGGAACCCTAAACGTCGTTATTGAACGGCTGGCTTATCGTCCGCTTCGAAAAGCTCCTCGCCTTGCGCCGCTTATTGCGGCTATTGGCGTTTCATTTATTTTGGAAAACATTGCAGAATTATGGCTTGGCGCTTCCGGTATTTCTTACCCAGACTTTTTTCCAAACGGTGGTATCGTTTTGGGAGATGTAACTATTCAATATATTGATGTAGTTGTCGTGGTTTTAACCGTTGGCTTAATGTATGGTCTAAATATGTTGGTGCGGTCGACTAAAATGGGCAAGGCAATGCGCGCTACTGCGCAAGATCCCGAAGCTGCGGCGCTGATGGGTGTGGATATTAACCAAACGATATCGTTTGCGTTTCTTGTGGGTGGTGTGTTGGCTGGGGTTGCCGGAGTTTTTTACAGCCTTGTGATTCCTGTATATGCCTATAATGTTGGGTTTGAACTCGGTCTGATTGCATTTACCGCGGCGGTGTTAGGCGGTATCGGAAATATTACCGGAGCTATGGCCGGCGGTTTTCTTATCGGCGTCATTAAAGCCTTAGCTACAAATTATCTGCCGAATGGCAGCGATCTGAGTGACGCTGTCGTTTTTGCTATTTTGGTTCTGGTGTTAGCCTTGCGTCCATCCGGGCTGCTGGGGCAACAAGTACCGGATAAGGTTTGAAAGGAAGTATTACGCAATGTCTGCTTCACCTTCTCATTTTCAACAGAAAATGCAAAACCCATTGAAATCGCTTGGTTTAGGCAAAAAAATCGGTGATTTTCTTAATAATACAAAATTTTTGAATCGTTCACTCAGTTGGTATCTAACCGGTTGGCGCGCCGGAATTTTTTGGGGGCTTGTTGCGCTGTTTTTGCCGCAGCTCCTCAGTTTATCGTCTAATTTTCTGGATCCAACGTATTTTGCCCCTAATGTGTTGTTGTTAGACGCTATTTTGTGCGGCATATATGTTATGTTGGCGCTGGGTTTAAATATTGTGGTGGGGTATGCCGGCCTGCTGGATTTGGGATATGTGGCGTTTTTTGTCATCGGTTCTTATACTGTTGCGTTTGCCACCAGCGGCATTATCCGCAATATCCACAGCCAAGTTGTAACGATTCCGGCGATTTCTTTTTGGGCGGCTATTCCGCTGGCGGCGCTTATTGCCGGCTTTATGGGTGTGCTGCTTGGAGCGCCGACATTGCGGCTGCGCGGAGATTATTTGGCAATTGTAACGCTGGGTTTTGGTGAAATTGTGCCGATTGTCATTAAAGATGTGCCGTTTTTTTATGGCGCGTTAGGGTTTCAGGTGCCTCCCGCTCCGGTTATTAACACCCCATTTGGCCAAGTAGATTTTGGCAACCCGCTGGATTTTTCGGCGTTTTATTATTTAACATTGGCAGTCATTATATTGATTGTTATGTTTAATATTTTATTGCGCAATTCGAGTATTGGCAGAGCCTGGATTGCAATCCGCGAAGATGAACTTGCCGCTTCGGCGTCCGGTGTAAATTTGGTGCGTATTAAGCTGATGGCGTTTGGTTTAGGCGCGGCTATCGGCGGTATCGGCGGTGTATTTAACGGTGTTATGACATCCAGTATCAGCTACGATCAGTTTTCGTTCCAGGTGTCTATATCTGTGCTGATTATGATTGTGCTTGGCGGCATCGGCAGTATACCCGGTGTTATACTTGGCGCCATTTTATTACGCTTTATTGATGTCTATGTTATATCAACTATCAGCACTATGCTACAAACAAATATTGCGCTGGCTAACCCCGCTAATCCATTTCACTTTTTGGTTAGCTTCAATTTGAACACGACCAAATTTTTAATTTTTGGTTTGATTCTGCTGTTAATGATTATACTAAGGCCACAGGGAATCGTTCCCAATAAACGCCGGCAGCTAGAGCTACAGGGTGTTGGTCTTGCCCCTGAAGAATTATCTGTAGTTGGAGAAATAGAGCGTGAAGAATCAGGCGCTTCCGCTCCTCCGGATTCTGTTGAAGGCTTGGGAGATATATAAATGGCTGGAACATCAAAGGGAGAAGTGCTTTTACAACTGAAGCATGTTACCAAAAGTTTTGGCGGACTGACCGCAGTGGATTCCATAGATTTGGAAGTTCGAAAAGGTGAAATCTTCAGTATTATCGGCCCGAATGGCGCCGGAAAAACGACGGTATTTAATCTGATAACAGGTATCTACCAGCCTACATCCGGAGAAATTATTTTTAATGGATCTTCATTAAAAAATCTTTCGCCGGATAGGGTTTTGCGCCGTGGTATAGCGCGTACATTTCAAAATATCCGCCTGTTTAATAATATGACCATTATGGAAAATGCTATGGTTGGCCAGCATCCTTTCATCCCCAGTGATCTGTTTTCCGTAACCTTTCGGCTGCCGAATTACCGCGCCGCAGAAAAAAAAGCCCACAATCGCGCCTTACAATTATTATCCTTTTTTGGCTCCGAATTGGTATTTCGCAAAGAAGAGTATGCGGCTAATTTGGCGTATGCGTTTCGCCGACGCTTAGAAATTGTTCGCGCGTTAGGGTCACGGCCCAAGCTGCTGCTGCTGGATGAACCAACTGCCGGTATGAATGACGCCGAAACGGCGGAAGCAATAAAATATATTCAACGATTACGGCAGGAATTTGATTTAACCATTTTGCTGATTGAACACAAATTGCAGGTAACTATGGGCATTTCTGATAGGATAGCTGTATTGGATTATGGGAGAAAGATTGCCGAAGGGCTTCCCGCAGAAATTCAGCATAATGATTTGGTTATTGAGGCATATCTTGGACGGAAAGTTGAAGGCGCTTAAAAGTATGCTAGAATTGCAGAATATTAATACATTTTATGGCCCCAGCCATGTGTTGCAGGATATGACCGTGAAAGTAAACCAAGGTGAAATAGTTTGCTTGCTCGGCGCAAACGCCGCCGGTAAAACCACTACCATGAAAACAATTTTTGGTTTGGTAAAACCGAAAGATGGCAAGGTAATGTTTAAGGGTGAGCGGATAGATACCTTGAAAACTGATCAAATTATTAAAAAAGGTATCATCCTCTCGCCTGAAGGACGCCGCGTTTTTTCTCGCATGACGGTGCGTGAAAATTTGGAAATGGGCGCATTTATGTTTACCAACACCACGCAGGTTGCTGAAGATATTGATAAAGTGTATGCGCTGTTTCCCCGACTGAAAGAGCGCGACAAACAAATTTCCGGCACCATGTCTGGCGGGGAGCAGCAAATGCTGGCAATTGGGCGCGCTTTGATGGCGCGGCCGCAATTATTGTGTTTAGATGAGCCTTCGCTGGGGCTTTCGCCGATTTTGGTGCAAACTGTATTTGATACAATACATAAAATACGGCAAGATGGTGTGACGATATTTTTGGTGGAGCAAAATGCTTTTATGGCGCTGAGTAACGCTGACAGAGGCTATGTTTTGCAATCAGGCAAAATTATAATGGAAGACACTGCGCAAAATCTGCTGAAAAACGACACTGTGCGGGCAGCGTATCTTGGCGGTTAATGCAGCGTGATAATTGACGCCCATACACATATTTTCCCTCCGGAAGTTTCTGCCGGGAAAGCGCTATTTTTGCAGAAAGACAGTTGGTTTGCCGAGCTATATGCTAACCCAAAGGCGCGGCTGGCTTCTGCAGAAGATCTTATTGCTTCTATGGATCGCAACGGCATAGATATATCGGTTATATGCGGGTTTGCCTGGAAAGATACTGGCTTAATCCGCTTAACGAATGATTATCTGGCAGATTCTATTCAAAAATATCCTTCTCGATTGACAGCGTTTGCTTCTGTAAATCCAACTGCAAAAGGCTGCGCGCAAGAAGTTGAGCGCTGCGCCGGTATGGGGTTTCGCGGCGTTGGCGAACTTATGCCGGCAGGCCAGCAGTATGCGCTGAGTGACAGCGATTTGCTGCGCCCGTTGGCTGAGGTTGCGCGTGAACGCAAACTTATTATTTTAACGCACACGAGTGAGCCGGTTGGCCATATATACGCAGGTAAAGAGCAGGTTTTTCCGCAGGAACTGGCAGCTTTTTTGGCGGCTTTCCCCGAAAATATGGTTATTGCTGCCCATTGGGGCGGTGGCTTGCCCTTCTATCATCTTATGCCGGAAATTCAAGCAATTGCGCAACATTGCTGGTACGACTGCGCCGCGTCGGCGTATTTATACGATTCCGCCATTTTTTCTGCGGCGTTACATTGTGGAGTTTCCCCGGAGCATATTGTTTGGGGCAGCGACTATGCGGTAATCAGCCAGAAAAAAATGCTGGCATATTTGCGATCCGCCGCATTAGAAACTGCCGCACAAGAGGCTGCGCTAGGGCTGAATATGCAGCGATTGCTGACTGCCATGCAATCATAACGTTGCATACACCGTTGCTGCCTATGTTGTGGGAAAATGCTCCGTAACCTGTTTTGCCCATGCGCGCGCGTTTTTCTTTTGTGTGTCGTCTGCTGTCAGCTTGCCATAGCGCTCTTGCCGGTAGGCGTTGGTTAATGCTTGCAGCGCCGCTTGTGTTGCGCTTCTCGCCGGTTCTTCCTCTTTATTCAGCGTCGCTTGTAATCTTCGTTTATATTCCAAAGGAGTTTCCGCCATGTTTCGCGCCAGCCGCGGATGCTTTTTCTGAATATATTCCAGCAATTCACGGTAACGCGCTCTTACAGAAGATTCATCAATTTTGGTGGAATCATATGGCCAATAGAGACCATATTTTTTAGAAGTTTCCGAAGAAATCGCAAGATGTTCATGAATATCTTCATAATCTGCTGTGGAAGTTCTATTAAATGTTGTTTTAAGAATGCGAAGTACAATATATATTGTAAGCATTGCCAGTAACGCTATCAATATATATTGAATGAGGGTAATAGTTTGCTGAGACGATACAACGTCTGGGATAGATTTTAATTGTATCCCAGACGGAGGTGTAATCTGTTGATTTCCTTTATGTAAAAGTGACTCTAAGAAATAGATAACCCAGCGCACCGGATAAAAAATAATTTCTACACTGAACGCTAAAACTATCCCAATAACCAAAGCAAAAACACCAATAACATCCCATAAAGGCATAAAAAATGAGGTTACCGCATCCAACATATTTATTGAGATGAGGGAATCGAATAATAAAGACAGTATCAGCAAAGCTAAACTGATAAGCGATGTTAACAGCAGCCAGCGCATGGTTAGACTTTGTTCGGCGGCAGATCTGTTGATAAGTTTTTTTTGCAATATTGTCAACCGCGTAAGCGATATTGTTATTAAGCCGCTTAAAGCAAAAATCGGAAATAATTGCAAAATAAAGTTTGTGAGTTGTATGCCGTTGAATCCTGCTACGATTGTTGCAAAAACAAATGCGCCAAATCCTATAAGAAATGTAGTTTGCTGAGCAGCAGTGTGTTTTTTACCGCCGCTGATAATATGTGTCCGCCATAAAATAGCAACAGTCAGCGCAATAATAAACTCTTTAAGCCAAAAATAATCAGTGAAAACTGCATTTAAGCTGGCAGCGGAGAGCAGCAAAAATACTGCAATATATACTATGACCTCAAAGAAGCGGGTATATTTTTGTTCGCGGCCGTTTCGTGAATAGATCCACTGCAAAACCCATATTTGTCCCAGATTAATGGCAAAAAATGATGGCAAAGCAAATGGCGAACCTGTATATGTGTTTGCAAAAACTTGCGCAAGTACGGCAAAGACGACGATGATTTGCGCCGATTCCATTAAGCTTTGTGTAATCGGTATTAGGATGGTGTCTATCCGGATAACGGCAGTTATAGTATTATGTTTCATCAGATTTTCCGTTTATCATGTTCCAAAGCTCCGTTCCGCCGATATGAAAAATGGGAATAGAGCCAGTATATACTTGTATTTCCTCGTTTGGTTCGCCGGTTACCGCTAAAATTATTCCCATACCGGCGTGTTGCATGGCAAGAAGCTGCGCCATAATTTCGTCATTTAAAGCGCGAATTGCGCCAACATACAAAATAGTAGCGCCGATTGGCAGTTCACTTTGTATATTTTCCAATCGCTGCTGCATAGAAGATCCCCAAACAGTCAGCAGCCTAGCCAGCGCATTCAGCATGCGTTCACCTTGTACAGCATTTCTGCCAATTGGCACGTAGGTTAAGCGGGTATCAGCGTTTTTCGTGAGCGGTTCATCCGCCAGCGAATTCTCTGCCGTAATAACATGTTGTATAGATTGTAACAGGCAGTTGGCAAGCAACCCAACGGAATGTTTTTGTTCCAATGCCCATTCAGATATAGATGCGGCAAATGTTATGGAAAGCTCTAATAAATTTTCGTCGTGTCCCATTGCAATTTGTGGATAGGTGTTTATATTTAAGGCAATCAGCAAATCTACTTTGTTGCTGGAATCGTATATTTTGCTGCGGAGCGCGCCGGCCTTCGCGGTATTTTTCCAATGAATGCGGCGCGGGTCATCGCCAATAATGTATTCCCGCACTCCCATTACTTTCAGCGGATCTTCAAGAAAATGTCGAAACGGTTTCATTTCGCCAAGCAGACTGTGAGCAGGCAGACCAAACCGCCCTATATCCATAACTTTAGGATAGATGATAATGCCTGCGTTGGCGCTTCGCAGCAGACGAATTTCACGGACTTTCCACCCGAAAGGGTCACTCATGCGAACTGTTACCGGGCCAAAGATAAAATATCCTCGTTTTGTTGCGTGAAACAAAAATTTACGGCGGATTCGATCCATAGACCAGAGGGAAAATGCGCTGATTAAATCCAGTTTTCCGGCTTTATAGGAAGATTGCGCAATATATTTTGATAATGGTATATCTGCGGATATTTCACAGGTAACTTCTATCCATGGCATTGGCAGCCGTTTCCGATTTTCTACAGCAATTTCCAGCATAAAATCTTCCCCGATAGTAACGCGCGCAGGGATAGTCTGCTGCTTTACGCTAACACCCCGAAAGCCAAGCCTATGCCATAATTCAAGCGCGCCGCCAATAAAGGCCGCAAATAGGGCAAGCAACAGGAATAGGCCATTTTTGCTGCTTGCCGCCAATAGAGTAAGTGTTCCTGCAAATATAAACCATCCGATAAAAGCGATCGCGTCTTTTTCGGTTCGGAATGATCGGAA
>JAKAOI010000398.1 GCA_021812265.1 Chloroflexota bacterium
GGGTATGCTGGGGTAAAAGCCTTGGTTGGAACGGCCACATGTTTCTTACCTATCTGATTCAAGCTGTTTGCGCCGCCGCGCTGGGTGTTATTTTTCTGTTGTTCGGCTCGCAATCGTATTTACTGCTGCTTATGTTGATACCGCTTGTCATTGGCACGGCAGGTGTTAGCTTATGGAGGCTTTCTCTTTCGGAAACAGATTCAGTAACGCTGCCCGGCCGCCTCTATTCATCTATACGCGGCGGAAACAAATCTGCGACGGAATAAGCCCATGCAGCTGCAATCTTTTGATAATAAAGCCATTCAAGCGCAGCGGAATATATTTATGGCGTTACAAATCGGGATGGTATTTGCGCAAGTTGTGCTCTCTTTTTCCACAGCTGTGGCGCACCAAGGAGATTTGCAAATTCTGTGGCGCGAAGTATTGTTTGCCTCCGGAAAAACCGATTACGGATCCGGCAGCTCCCCTAACTTTGCGCTTCTTACGCCATGTATTGTCAGTATCGTTTCCGTGTTGTTCTGCTGGATTGTTAATATCCGCACAGCTTTTTTAGCCGCAAAAGTCATTTATGTAGAATCTGGCAGCGTTGCGCTGGCGCGCAGATATGCATGGCAAGGCTATATCGCCGCAACTGCCTGCTGGGTTATTTTTTCCGTGGCAGGGGCAGCCTTAACAGGAGTTGACGGCGCGTTGCTGAGTGTGGACCCACTCTTAAAAACTGCGATGTTCAATCAGCAAGCCGCAATTATCATTATTGCCGGCTCGCGCGCATTGCTTATGGGCGCGTTATCCGTGCTGTTTATTCTGCCCTTTATTGAACGCGCGGCGCGGTAGGATGTTCAGGCAGGGTAGCTGTAGTATGCGGCAGAATATGGTATAATAGCCGTAATATGCAGAATACAGGATATTCATATGGCTGTACGATCAGCAGGACGACGCTCACACTCTATGGAAAATTTTGAACATTTCCCAATTATTTCTTGGGTTTCTACGCCGGAAATTAGGCAGCTTGTATCTTTAATGGATTCATCCGATCTTAGTGAAGTTACCATTGAACTCGGTGGACCTTCCCGAAAACTGACGTTGCGCCGAGCAGAAGTTTCAGCGGCTGATGTTGCCGCCGGCGGCGCAGCTCCGATTGCGCAACCGCCGCTGTTGTCGCCTTCCGATACCACAACCGCCGTTTCGGAAAATAAAGCCAGCGTTAAATCTCCCATGGTCGGGCGCTTTTATCCAGCTATGAAGCACGGCGCCAAGCCGCTGGTGTCGGTAGGTGATAAAGTGCGCGATGGACAAGTTGTTGCGGCAATTGAAACCTTGCGTGTTATGAATGAAGTGGAGTCTACCGTTTCAGGCAAAGTAACCGAAATTCTTGTCCAACCCGGCCAAGGAGTTGAGTTTGGGATGGATTTGATGATTATTGAGAAAGAATAAAGGATCTCGCATATGGCGCTTTATACTTCGCCGCGGGATAATGAATCAGCCCGCAAAGTTCGGCGGATGTTGATTGAACTAAGCTGTGTGTTTCAGGATGAGTTTTCCGAAGAGTTTCATTGGCTCTCGCGCCATATTACCACGGAACAAACTTTTTTTGAAGAAGAATTAGGCGCCCGCATCGAGCTTCGTGTTGGGAAATGGGCGCGCGCATATTGGCCGTCGCCGCCGCGCAACCGCGAATTGTGTATTGCCGATGTGTTTGAACTGACAACACGCAAACAAACTGCCTATGCGTGCCTTATCCGCGCGTATCGCAGTGTGCGGCTTTTGGAAGGATCGGAAAACGCCGCTGTGTTTCGCTTTGCAGAATTATATCGCTATGTCGCCGATGAAGGAGCGCATCAATCACCATGGCTGAGTTTTGATGAAACTGTTATTGCCAATGCGCTGACCACCGAATCTGATATTGAAGAAGACACCGATGAAGACGAAACTGCAACGCCTGTTGTAAAGACAAAAACGAAACGCGCTGCTGCAGGAACTGCTTCCGCAAACAGATCGGCCGGCCGCGCGTCGCAGCGCGCCAGAATGAACCAGCGCGCCTTTTATCAGGCGTTTACCTCTTTTGAACGGCTGCGGCTCGTGAAACGCCTCGGCTCTGACGAGCGCCAGCAGCCTGATGAGCAATTTCAGAATGATGAACGGGATTTCGGCGGCGTGTATGAATTTTCCGACTTAATTGACCGTTTTTTGCCGCCTTCCGGTTTGGTACAATATGATGAGGCGGCGTTGGCGGAATAGCTCTTTGTATTTGGCAATTCCGCTCATTTCCACGCCTAAGATATACTCAAAGAGAAGAGATATTTTCTATGCCAAATTCATTTTATACCTGTTCATTAGAGTGGACAGGCGCAGTTATCGGCCCAACGATAGATACAAAATCGTTCAGCAGAGATATTCATGTGCAGTTTCAGGGTGGACAGCCGCTGGAAGTTTCCTCTGCGCCAGAATATATGGGAGACGCCGCGCGCACAAATCCCGAAGAATTATTTGTTGCTTCTGTTTCTTCCTGCCATATGCTTACATATTTATTTGAAGCTGGCCGCGCCGGAGTTAAAGTAACCGGCTATACCGATAACCCAGTTGGCGAATTGGGGGTAAAAGATGGGCGTATGCGGATGCTTCGCGTTACTCTAAAACCAACGGTTACTATATCTTCCGATTCTGACACCACAAAAGCGAATGAATTGATGGAACGCGCGCATCGAAATTGTTTTATTGCAAATTCAATTTCATGTGATTGGGCAATTGAACCAACTTTTCAAATTGCAGATAAGTAAACCATCTGATTTTTCGCGCTGTAACGCTGCAATAATCGTTCTTTTGTTTCTTTGATGGTAAAACATAGAGGGAATGAAAGAACGAAAATAGCGCTTTTTTTGCTTACTATAGTATAAACGATATAATTTTATATCTGCTATAAAATATCAGAAATCATATCATCTCTAGAATATAAAAAATATATCAAGCAATATATCCGTGCGTTATACTTCATGGCGCGCCGTTGCAATGATACATCTTTTTTAATTTTGATCG
>JAKAOI010000399.1 GCA_021812265.1 Chloroflexota bacterium
TTTTTGGGGAGGGCATTTCCAGATACTGTTTGATATATGCGCTGAAAACGAGAATATAGTTATAGTTCTTTTATGTAGCTGCCATCTTCCATTGCAAACAGATATGTTTAAGAACTAAAGATTAAGATCCCAAAAATTCTCTTCTAAAAAATAAATATAAGCATTTTTTATTATTGTACCATATTTCAAAAAAATAACCATATGTTTTCACTGATACATTCCGCGTTTTGCCTTATTATGAATTACGATTTTGTTTTGTATATAGTACTAATATACCATTTATTATTAGCCAATAAGTCACATATACTCTCTACTAAACTTTAGAGTATCTTTTTTCGTCATACACTATAGAGTATTGGGTTATTAGGGTCGGCAATTTCTTCCAAAATCAGATTCAGCCGCAAAACTGAATCATTTGGACAAGAAAATAATGCCCAGCGTCATACTGCAATACGGCGTTACAAACTGCCCTTTACTATTCTTTAATTTTTGCTATAATTGCTAAGAAAGTCGGCAATAAAATTGCCATGTAACAGTTTGCATTATGCAAATCTGCCGTATTCATTTAGTTTATTTTTATTTTTATCGCCAGGCAGAAATCTGTTCACAGGAGGGAATCTCTATGTTTGAAGGCAGCGCTTGCGAAGAATTGCGCATCGATTGTTCTGAAAGCGTTCATCAACAGTCTGATACTGTTTCTCTATCTATATTTGATACTATTGTCAGCAGACAAAATACCCTTGCTGTTGTTATTGTTGCGGCGCAGCCACCATACCTGACCAAAAGCGCCTCAGAGTATTTTGCCCGATGGACCGGCCAAACTCATGATTCTATTGTGTCCAAGCCGTTGTGCGAACTTATTCCCATTTCTGAAACATATATCACCGATCTGCTCACAAACTCTTTTCATTCCTCCGGCGTACAAACCGGTGAGCCAATAGAATATCTATGGAATGATGGCGCCCAGCGAATTACCACACTGCTTGTTATTCCCATGTATTCTGCGTATCTCAGTGTTATGGATCATTTTGTGATTGGTTTTTACGAGAATAAGATCATTCAACTTGAAAAAACCGAAAGGAATCAGCCGACATTGGAAAAAGTAATGGATTCGATTAACTTTATTCCGATTCCCTTATGGGTGTATGACGCAAACGGTATGCTGAAAGCGGTAAATTCCGCCACACTAACGATGTTTCAGTTTGAAACATTTGAAAAATTAACCGAAGTCATTGGAAAAACATTAACCGAACATATCGAATCTCTCCAGCCGCGCATAACTTCACCATCCACAATTGCCCAGATAGAAGAAACAAATATTTCCACTAGAGCTTTTGAAAAAATTGTTACCTCCGGCGCCGGAACCGACTGGCTTTCCGATCAACGCAGGGAATTATCACAACCCGCCGCCCAATCAGATTTGGTTATTTCTCGCGCGCTGCGCGGCAAACAAACAATAGAGCAATTTTTAAGCTTCGCGCTGCCAAACAGCGCAACCGAAGTTATTGTTAAAGCCAACGCCAATGTCATTTACAATCCTTGGAATGAAATTATTGGCGCCATTTTTATTACTATTGATATTACGGAAGATATTCTGAAACAAGGGCAGCGCGACGCCATTTTAGCGATAACCGGCCACGACTTGCGCAACCCCTTAACGCCTATTAAAATGCGTTTGCAGCGATTACAAAAACAATTACAGGAATCGGGCGCTAATGATGAAATGCTGCAGGAAATTAATATTATTGAAATGCAGTTGCGCCGCATTGAAGAAGTCGCCAATGATTTAGACGCAATCGCCGGTTCTGCCGGCAATGAATCGCCTTTGGCTGCCTGCAGTTTAACAGGCATTTGCGCCGGGGTTGCCGAAACCCAAATGAAGCGCACACCCGGCGTTAAAGTTGTAGTGCAAACAAACCGCGAATTGATTATGGGCAGTTGGGCCAAACGTCATTTAGAACGTATTATTGCTATGCTTGTCGCCAGCGCCGCGCGAAGATCCAACGGAAAAAACGTTACTATCCGGCTGCGCGCGCAAAAACATCGCGTTCGTATCGATATCATTGATAAAGGCGCGCCGTTTACCAATGAACAGCTCGAGCAATTGGCCATTATCTTAAGCAGAGGCGGAGCCGCCCTAGCCGCAGGCAACGGCATTGATATGGATTATTCTCTCATTCAAACTCTGCTCGGCCTTTATAAGGCTCGGCTTACCGTTGCGCCTAACGGGAAATCCGGCGCGGTGTTCACATTCGCATTGCCATGGATCGATGAAATTGAATTCGATGGTTTTTAACGTGTCTGGACATTGCGCGAAACCGACTTTCGCAGCAAGCAGCGATTCAAATCCGGAAGTCAGACGTTGTATACGCAAAAACGATTTTCGTCTATTTGTATGATGATAAGCTGGAACAAGTCAGTGGCCATTTTTATTTGGCCACTGACTTGCAACCCCGAGAGATCTGCTAGCTGCCCCGTGTAGTCGCGCTGCGTCGGCATGCTTCCACTCGTGACCAGCACTGCCCCATACACCGCCGGCGGGAGCGTTTGATTCAAACATGCGGCATGTGCTATAGGACAAGCGTCATATGATAGATGATTTATTAATCCTCGAATTTAAATATTTCATCGAATTTAAACATTTCATTGTCATCACCTAAATAATACATATCTATATCTATATCTGCACCTATCTCACCTAAAAACTGTAAAACATGCGCTGGAATCACAATACCTGGCATCTGTTGATGCATTATTTGTACAACTATCTCTAAGTTAAATGCAACATCATACATCTGTTGTATTTTCAATAATTCTTGCTTTTTTATGACTATTCTTTGATATATTTGATTTAATTGTTCAGCTACCTCTAACTGTTTTTCTTCTGGTGTGTGTATTTGCCATAAAGTACTGCGGTGAAGATGATCAGGTTTCCATGAAGTTGGTTCCCCTTTTATCCAAAATCTATCTGGTTCTATACCTAATAATTTTGTAATTTCATGAGGATCAAAAAAATCATCACTTATTAT
>JAKAOI010000400.1 GCA_021812265.1 Chloroflexota bacterium
CTATGGGGCCAACCGATGGCTTGCGCCGCGGCGATGTTGTTACCGATACCGGATCGCCAATTTCTATGCCGGTTGGTGAAAAAACACTCGGCCGCATCTTTAATGTTGTTGGCAAGGCGGTAGATAACCAGCCGGATCCCGAAGGGGTTCCACACAGGCCGATTCATCGTCCGCCGCCTTCGCTGGAAGATCAATCGGGCACTATTGAAGTGCTGGAAACCGGCATTAAAGTTATAGACCTTATCTGCCCCTTTATGCGCGGCGGCAAAGCGGGAGCTTTCGGCGGCGCAGGAACCGGCAAAACGGTTATTATTCAGGAATTGATTCACAATATCGCTTTAAACCAGAACGGGTATAGTGTGTTTGCCGGTGTCGGTGAAAGAACCCGTGAAGGAAACGATTTGTATCATGAAATGCAGGAAGCCGAAGTTATCGATAAATTGGCCATGGTTTTTGGCCAGATGAACGAGCCGCCAGGCGCCCGCCTGCGCGTAGCCCTTTCTGGGTTGGCTATTGCCGAATACTTCCGTGATGAAGAAAAACGTGATGTGCTGCTGTTTATTGATAACATTTTCCGCTTCACACAGGCCGGTTCGGAAGTTTCCGCGCTGCTGGGCCGCATTCCTTCCGCTGTAGGTTATCAGCCGAATTTGGCTGAAGAAATGGGTGAATTGCAGGAACGCATCACCACCACGAAAAACGGAGCCATCACATCGTTCCAAGCTGTGTACGTTCCGGCGGATGACTATACCGATCCTGCTCCGGCAACTACCTTTGCTCACCTCGACTCAACTATCGTGCTGGAACGCAGTATTGCTTCGCGCGGCATTTATCCCGCCGTCGATCCGCTGCAATCTACCAGCCGTATTCTTGATCCGCTGGTTATCGGAGAGGAACACTATCAAGTGGCCCGCGAAGTGCAGAAAGTTTTGCAGCGCAATAAAGAGCTTCAAGATATTATTGCCATTCTGGGTATTGATGAACTTTCCGAAGAAGATAAAGTTACCGTGAATCGCGCCCGCAGAATTGAGCGATTTTTCTCACAGCCGTTCTTTGTTGGCGAACGTTTTACCGGCACTCCCGGCGAATCTGTTTCTTTAAAAGAAACGATTCGTGGATTTAAAGAGATTCTTGAAGGCAAATATGATCATATTCCCCAAGATTTCTTTATGTACGCCGGCTCGATTGATACAGTTGTTAAGAAATATAACGACTCGGTAAACAAATAGCTGCAGAAGCAGGTATGGTGGAAACATATTGCGATGGTTCGAAGCAACACCGGAGCAATATGTGTTCACCTGAAGTGTTTTTGCAACTGACCGGCGCATAAAGCAAATTTGGAATGGGAGCGCATGTATATATGCCCCTTACAGTCAATATATTAACGATGGCGGGCCAGATTTTTACTGGATCTGCTGATGAGGTGACGGCAACGGCGCAGGAAGATGGCCAATTTGGCATTTTACCCGGCCATGCGCCATTGATTAGCCTTTTAGATATCGGGTCGCTTCATATTAAACGCCAGTCTCATGAAGATTTAATTTTCATTGGCGGCGGTTTTCTTGAAGTGTTTAACGACACTATTACTGTTTTGGCGAATGAAGCCGAACACGCGGAAAATATTGATGAAGCCAAAGCCGAGGAGGCGCGCCGCCGCGCGCAAATAGATAAAGAAAACGCAACCGAAGATATTGATATTGCTATTTTTCAAGCCGAAATAGAGCGCTCTGCCGGCAGGCTTCGCGTTGCGGAAATGTATCGTGTTCGCAGCCGGCGCCGTGTTTCTTCGGATGATTAATTGTTCCCACATGTGATATCGCTGCTGCCGGGCGCCATTCTTGCCCTCTTAAAGAAAATGGAAATGCCGCCCGGCTGGTTTAAGCGCTATTTGTAACTCAGCCGTATTATGTTAGCCGTATATGCTATACTAAAGATGTGAAGAAAATGACGCAATGGATGCAGGCAACAATAGAAACAAATCGGCGCCTTTGTCGGCGCAAGACAAATGTAAAACTAATGTAAAGTTTGAATGAACCAATAAAATTCCCATAAAAATTCATAAAAAATGAACATCTTCCCTCTACAATATGGATTAAGCAATCACAATGTGTTTGGTTTGGCGTGATATGGATGTATTTGTTTTTGGCAGTAGTATCTGAAACCAAAACAATATTGTTCTCAATGATGAGTTCGCGCAAAACACATCATTAACAGGAGAAATTATATGGCAGCAGATAAGTTTACACGTGAAGAAACAAAATCCGTGGTTACATCCTTAAAACGGCTGAGCGTTGTTCTTTCTCTCGGTTTGTTTGTACTGTTCATCTATTTGGCGGCAGATCACGTATATGGTGTTACTGCTTCAGCCAAATCAGGCAGCACATCAGCAAATAATAGTACCCCATCTCAGTCTTCTTCAAACAGCAATTTCTTTAACAGCGGCAGCGCAAATTTTGGATCCGGTAATTTTAATGCCCCAGCAACACAATCTGGCGTATCTTAAAAGCAATCTGCCGGATGGTATGAGATCCGGCGAATTCAGCGCAATGGGAACAACAATATCATTTATTGTCCCCACTGCGCAATTTGAAGAAGCCAATGTTTGTGTGACTGATTTGTTTTTGCAATGGGAACAAACATTAAGCCGCTTTTTGCCTGATAGCGAGCTTTCAGTAGTGAATCAGCAATCCGGCTGGGTTTGTGTTTCACCTTTTCTCTATTCCATTATCGAAACTGCTATTCAGGCCGCGCAAAGCACCAACGGGATATTTGATCCGACCATGGCGCAGCAGATGAACGCCGTGGGATATGATGTTTCCTTTGAACTGATAGATCGCGCTGACGCAATTGGCCATGCCGGCAAAGATCCGGGCGGCGCATGGCGTGGCGTTCGTTTTGACGCGCAGCAGCGCAGAATATATAAACCTGCCAATGCGGCGTTTGATGTTGGCGGAATAGCAAAAGGTATGGCGGCAGATGCGGCGCTGCAAAATCTGCGCGCTAT
>JAKAOI010000401.1 GCA_021812265.1 Chloroflexota bacterium
ATTATTTTCCGGATGTTTTCTGAAGCTGCTGTTCTGAATTGTGATATACTATCACTTGAAACGGATCACAGATTTTAAAAGAGAATTAGCCATGTTCGAAACACTATCCAGCCGTCTGGAATCAATTTTTGAGCGGCTGCGCGGGCGCGGAAAAATTACCGAATCAGACCTTACCGAAGTAATGCGCGAGGTGCGGCAAGCGTTGCTGGAAGCCGACGTTAACCTTAAATTGGTGAAGCAGTTTATTGCCGGTGTTCAGGAAAAAGCTTTGGGCGCGGATGTTTTAAGCGGATTAAATCCATCGCAGCAAATTATTTCTATAGTATATGATGAACTGGTTGAAATGCTTGGCGGCGTAGACACAAAACCTAAAATTACGTATGCCGGCGCGCCGCCCACAATTCTTATGTTGGTTGGATTGCAAGGATCCGGCAAAACAACTACGTGCGCCAAACTTGCGCTTACCTTGCGCAAGCAGGGACAAAAGCCCGGGCTTGTCGCGTGTGATATGCAGCGGCCTGCCGCGGTTACCCAGTTGCAGCAGCTGGGCAAACAGCTAAATATTCCGGTATACGCCGAAGAGATGGGCGCCAAACCCATTGATATTGCGCAGCGCTCGCTGCGTTGGGCAACTTCGCAAGGATTAACCATTTTAATTATCGATACTGCGGGGCGCTTGCATATTGATGATGTGTTGATGCGCGAATTGCAGACTATGCAATCGCGAACGCAGCCAAATGAAACACTGCTGGTGGTCGATTCAATGACCGGCCAAGACGCCGTGCGTGTTGCGCAATCGTTTCATGAATCGGTGCAATTAACCGGATTGATTCTTACCAAAATGGATGGTGACGCCCGCGGCGGCGCGGCGCTTTCTATCCGCGCAATGACAGGTCTGCCCATTAAATTTATCGGTATGGGTGAAAAGGTTGAGGCGATCGATCTATTTTACGCCGACCGGCTGGCCCAACGTATTTTGGGAATGGGAGATGTGCTCACGCTTATTGAAAAAGCGCGTGAGCATATTACAGAAGAAGACGCGCAGAAAATGGAGAAGAAGCTGCGCACCGCGTCGTTTAACCTGGAAGATTTTTTAAATAATATGCGATCCGTTCGCAAGATGGGGCCACTTACCCAATTGCTGGAAATGATACCCGGGCTGAATAAAATGGTCGACGCCAATCAATTGCAGGAAATGATGAAAGGCGATGAATTGAAACGGGTTGAAGCTATTATTTGTTCGATGACGATCCAGGAACGAAAAAATCCGGATATTTTAAATTTCAGCCGCAAAAAAAGAGTTGCCGCCGGCAGCGGATCTACTGTGCAAGATATCAATAATCTGCTGCGTTCTTTTAAAGAAATGCAAACATATATGCGGCGGGCAATGAACGCGCAGCAGCCTAAAAAACTCGCAAAACCGGGTAAATCTTTGCCGCAGAGCAAGGCGAATATGCGAAACAAATCCGCAAAATCGCATAAGCGCTAGGGAACAGCGGCATGTTGGATATAGAAATAGATTTTTGTCCGAATCGTATTCCAAACCGCCGGCAGCATGCAAGAAAGGCCGCTATGTTTTTATGTTGACCCGTGAAGAGCAAGATTTGCTGCAAAAAACTGTGTTGCAAGCCGTTCCCGCCGAAATGCAGGCCGCATTATCCGGTGTATTCCGCTGGTTTGCTTATTTCGGGCAATATGTGAAAAGTGATTATATTCACGCTCTTCTTGCCGCGGTCATTGCCATTGCAAAAGAAAATCACCTAGCGTACCTGCAAATTGTTAAAATGGCCGCACAAAGTCTTGGCGCAGATGTGGAGTCTATTGCTGCGGCAAACAATATAGCGGATGGCGCTCCGGAAAATAGCGTTTTGGCTCCATTAGCGGATATTTTGCAGGCAACGTTGCTGCTGGCCGGCGCAGATCGGCTTTTATTGCCTGAATCGATTCACGCGCCGGAACAGCGCTTTCAGCACATGGCGCGCGCGCTTACCGAGGCTATTCCGCACATTCGGCCGGCCACTGCGCAAGCCACAGCAGAAAATATATTGGTTACGGCGCGTTTGTTGCGGGAAGAAAGCCGCCGACACTTGGAATTGGCGGAAACGCCGGATGAGAAGATACATCCTTATATCATTATTGAAGGTGTCAGTGGATCCGGCAAAACAACGCAGGCGGAAATGCTGGCGCATAGATATAACACCGGCGGCAGGTCTGCGGTGATGCTGCACGAGCCTTCGGAGTGGTTTTGGCGGCAGAAGCGCCAAATGGATGATGTATCGCCGTACAATGACGATCAATTGCTTTTTTTATTGCTGGCAGATCGTTCGCTGCATATAGCGCCAACGCTGCAAAATTTTTTGTCTGAGGATAAAATAATTATTGCCTCGCGAAGCTTCCTCAGCACAATTGTGTATCAGTCGCACACACACTACACCGCGGCGCAAATCATCAGGTTGCATCAGTTTATGCCTCGGCCGGCGCGTATTATTATTTTTGATATGGATCCGGCGCTGGCGATGGAGCGGGTTATCACTCGCGAACGTGAACAAGGCAGAACACGCAATGAATATGAACTGCTGGAATTGCTGCAGCGGCACCGGCAAAAATTCCGTGAAATTGCGGACTTGTTTCCGTTTTGTCGAATTATTTCGGTAGATGCGTATTCGCGGGATGAATTACATGACATTATTTGGAATGATCTGCAGCTATATCTATAACAGATGATTTGACACTCCGCATAGGCAGAAACTATAGCGGATTTCACCGTCCGGCGGCGCCAAAATTGATGGTGTTTGTCTGCTCTTTTAAGGAGCGCCTGAGAAACATTTCTTTTGCAATCTGCTCCGTCAGCAATAGGTTCTGACCCTATCCGAATAAGAATCGGATAAATCGGAAAGATTTCCCTCTTGACAATGATTTTACAACCTGGTAGCATGCTTGTATCCACAGTTTTTATTGCAACTATTCATACATCTGTGAACAGCGCCGAGCGCATAAAGCAA
>JAKAOI010000015.1 GCA_021812265.1 Chloroflexota bacterium
TGTACAATATTTTTTTTTACATCTTGATTACAGTATATACCGCCATATAGACAAGAAACAGTAAATATTTCATTAAAAAAACGGTGATTTTGCAACCGCCGCATAATCCCTCTAAATTATTGAAAAAAAGGTCCGATAACAGATAAGGAAGGGAGGGCTACCATGAGCCAAACAGCAACACAAACTTCACAACAAGCCCAAACAGTCCTTGATGACGAACAAGTCGTCGTTTTTGATGTAGCCAATGAATTTTACGCGGTAAATATTGCGCGAGTGCACGAAATTATTCGCTTACAGCAAATAACTGTCATTCCTGGCGCGCCAGAATTCGTTGAAGGCGTAATCAACTTACGCGGAAAAGTAATTCCGGTTCTTGATTTACGCAAGCGGTTTCACTTAAATGTATCGGAACATACCCGTTCCAGCCGAATTGTAGTAGTGGAATTATCCAACCAAACAATAGGGCTGATTGTAGACGGCGTTTCTGAAGTATTAAGAATTCCTGCCGATCAGGTAGATCCGCCATCTCCGCTGGTTGCCGGCATCGACAGCCGATATTTGCGGGGCATAGCGAAGCTGGAAAATCGGCTTATCGTGCTGTTGGATATTGATAAGGTGCTCTCTATCTTAGAGCAGCAGCAAATCGAAGCCAGCGCGATTAATTAACCTTTAACATTACCTGTTGTCTTGACTTTCCAAGCGCAGGATACCTTATGAAGGGAACGAATATGGCAGGAAAACAATTGACATTCGACGCAACTCCCGAAGAACTGAATCTATTTATCAGTGAAGGAGAGGAACAGCTCGAAATACTAAATCAAGATATTCTGCGCCTAGAGCAGGAAGGCGATTCTAACAGCGAACTGCTTCAGGAAATATTTCGCGCCGCGCATACACTGAAAGGTTCATCCGGAGCAATCGGCCATCAGCGTATGGCTAAATTAACTCACTCTGCGGAAACAGTTTTAGACCATGTGCGGCGCCATACATTAGCGGTTTCCACAAAACTTATCGATCTTTTATTGCAAAGCCTTGATGTGCTGCGTACCTTGCTGGATGAAGTAACAACCGGCGTGGAAAGTGAAATTACCATCGATAAACTCTGTGACGATCTCAACGGTTTAGTAAATCAAAATAATAAAACCGAACCGGATCCCCAGGCCGCGGCGCCAAAAGAATCGCCGGTAAAACCTGCGAAAGAGGCGAAACCCAAACTGGAAGATTTTATCAGTGGTTCACATATTTGGGAAATAGACTGCGCTATAGACGAAAACTGTTTAATGCCGCCGGGAAGAGCATTGCAGGCGTATATCGCCATTCAACAATTTGGTAAAATTGTACAATCTACACCTCCCGCAGATGTGATTGAATATGGCAAAGATCTTACTGTCAAAAAATTGCATTTTGAATTAGATTTAGCTGCTCAGATGGATGGAATAGAGCAGGCGCTTACAATCGTATTAGAGAAAATACCTGAAATTAAAGTGATTTCTTGCAAAGCGGCAGGAGCATTTGGCGCAGCGGCAGACACAGACAATACTGCAAATCAAAACGCTGTGTCTTGCAGTGTCGCTATCGACGCGGCTTGCCCTATGCCGGCTGTGCGGGCGCTACAAGCAATTATTGCCGCCGGTAAATTCGGAACCGTTATCACTTCTGTGCCCAGCGCAGAAGATATCGACCAAAGTAAAGTAACAGCAGGAACGAACGTTCAGATGCAAGTGGCGCCAAACATGCCGTTGAATGAATTTATCGATTCATTAAGGAACGCCGTAAACCACATCCCGGAATTGATGTTTGTAGAATCAGAACAAGCATCGCCCGAAACAAAAGCAGTTGAGGGTTCTGCGACGAAAAATTCTGCAACTGCCGTTGAAAAAATTACGGCAGAAAACACTGCAAAATCCACTGCAGAAACAAAAAATTCATCTGCCACAGAATCTGAAACACAAATAAAAACCGGCGCCACCGCCAGCCATGCTCCACGTATGGTCCGAATTGATGTTGAACGGCTAGACGCGCTGATGAATCTCGTCGGAGAATTAGTCATCGATCGAACTCGGCTTGCCAGAATAGCTTCACAGTTAAATGGCCACACGGATAATCCGGCAATTGTGGAAGATTTAACCGAAACCAGCCGCCGTTTAACCAGATTAAGCGATGACCTTCAGGTTGAAGTTATGCGTTCACGCATGCTGCCCATTGAATCGGTGTTCAGCAAATTTCCGCGACTGGTGCGTGATTTAGCGCAAAAAGTATCTAAACACATAGACTTTATTGTAGAAGGGAAAGATACGGAGTTAGACCGCAGTGTGGCGGAGCAAATCAGCGATCCCATTATTCACTTGCTGCGAAACTCTATCGATCACGGGATAGAGACTGAAGAAGAACGCACAGCAATAGGTAAAAACCCCGTTGGGCAAATACGACTTTCGGCGCGGCACGAAGAAAATCAGATTGTTATCGACGTGGAAGACGACGGCCATGGTATCGATCCGGAAAAATTAAAGGCAAAAGCCTTAAGCAAAGGGCTTATTTCCAGTGAATCCGCATCTCATATGGGGAACCGTGAAGCGCTGGAGTTGATATTCCTTTCAGGATTTTCTACCGCCGAAAAAATCAGTGATATCTCTGGCCGTGGCGTGGGAATGGATATTGTTCGCACCAATATCGAAAAATTGAACGGCTCAATTACCTTAGAAACTGAAATTGGCCAAGGCACACGCTTTACCGTGCGGCTTCCGCTGACATTGGCAATTATTCGCGCGCTGCTGATAAACGTTGGCAGCCAAGTATATGCCCTGCCGCTTAATTCGGTTATCGAAGCCTTGCGTATCGAAGCAAAAGACATCCGTTCAATTAACAACCACGAAGCGATTGAATTACGCGGTGAAGTGCTTCCGTTAATTCGGCTGGCAGAGTTTTTTGACGGTAAAATTGAACGCAACACCAGCGCCGATGCGCGTGAATTTATTGTTGCTGTGCGCTGGGGTAACCGTCGCGGCGGACTAATAGTAGATTCACTGATTGGTGAACAAGAAATTGTTATTAAGTCTTTGGGCAATGTATTCCGCGCTTCAAACGGTGTATCCGGCGGCGCAGTGCTCGGAGACGGGCAGGTTGCCCCGATTTTGGACATCCCTGCAATTATAAAACAAATTATCAATGCAGAACGCGACCGCGTTCCGGCATAGGAGATAATGATGGCACTTGAAGAGCCGGGAGAATCCAGATTTCTCCTAACCAAAAAACATGCACGTGAATTGGAATTAGCGCATAAATATATCAGCGCAGGATTGCTTAAAGCCGGCAAACAGCTATCGCAATTCGTAGGGCGCGAAATCGTAGTGCAAGCCCCAAGACTGGACCTGTGCCCGATAGATCAACTGATAGAAGTTGCGCTCGGCTCTGCAGTAGAGGACGCGCAATATTCGGAATCTGAACGCATACAAACAGGAATTTATCTGGGGATGGAAGGTGATATTGAAGGACATTTCCTTCTGTTGCTGGATCCTGCGGACGCAATTTCCTTGGTAGAGCCGTTAGTAAACGAATTAGCGGTTCCTCCCGATATTCATGAAGACATCATTCAATCCGCGTTAGGCGAGCTGGGTAATATTACTGCAAGCGGCATATTTAACGCAATGGCAGATATATCGGGGCTGCGAATCGGACCGTCTTGTCCGGCAGTAGTGACTGATATGGCCGGAGCAATTTTGGAAACCCCAATGCTGGATATTGCGCAATTTGCCGAAGAAAGCATCTATATTGATACCCGTATGGAAATGGATAAATTGGCAGCGCGCTGTACTTTAGCAATTATTCCGCGGCCGGAAGGGTTGCAGCGGTTTATCAATGCGCTCACTCCCAGAATAGTGGGAGGGCATAAATAATGGTAGCTTTAAGCTCTTCATTTGATGAACTGCCAAGTAGTTCTGCGGTTTCGGTAGGCATAGCGCAAATGGTTATCAGCCGAGATCCGCGGGAAACATTGGCGGCATATGGCTTAGGCTCTTGTGTGGGAATTGCAGTGTACGATTCAGCAGCGCGAGTTGCCGGCATGCTGCATATTTTACTGCCCGAGTCATCGGGAGCCGTTACCGAAGCGAACAAATTCCGGTTTGCCGCAACTGGCATACCATTGTTGATAAAAGAAGTGGAACACAATGGGGGAATGCGCAGCAGGATGCGTATTGTTGCCGCCGGAGGCGCGCTGACACTTGGCAAATTATCGGTTATGGGGCCATCCGGGCCAATCGGGAAACGCAACAGCGATGCGGTTACACTTGCTTTACAAGAAGAAGGTTTAAAATTAGACGCTTTCGACTTTGGCGGATCTGTAGGAAGAACGCTGACATTGGCAACGGCAACTGGGAAAGTATTTTGCCGCTCGGTGGGATCTGCGCCCAAAGAGCTGTAAAATTTCTGAATAGCGCCTGGAACATTTATTAAATATACTTTTAGGAGACAACACTCATGGCAAAAGTTTTACTTGTAGACGATGCGGCGTTTATGCGCATGCGCTGCGCTAAAGTAATTACCAAAATGGGTCATTCGGTTATTGAAGCGGAAAATGGCGCTCAGGCCGTTGAATCTTTCGACCGCGAACAACCAGACCTCGTTTTGTTGGATATTACTATGCCCGAAATGGATGGAATAACCGCATTAAAAATTATCCGGCAGCATGCGCCGGCGGCAAAAGTTGCCATGGTTTCGGCCATGGGACAGCAAGATATGGTGCTGGAAGCAATTAAATCTGGAGCGGCAGATTTTGTTTTAAAGCCGTTTGATGAATCCCGTCTCGTTTCGGCAATTGAAAAACTTTTGGGATAATTCCGTGAAAAATAGAACAGGAGCGGCAAAATGACAAATCAAAGGCCAGGTTCTTTTATCAATGGAAAATCAACAACCAGCGGCGAAACAATTAAAGTTTTGATTGTTGATGACAGCGCATTTATGCGGCATGTTATCTCGCGCGAGCTGACAGCAGATCCATCCATTTCTATTGTCGGAACCGCAAATAATGGCTTAGAGGCCATTGAACAGGCAATATCTTTACATCCGGATGTTATTACGCTGGATATTGAAATGCCCCGTATGGGCGGCCTGGAAGCGCTGCCGAAGATTCTGGAAAAAAGTAAGGCGCGTGTAGTTATGCTAAGTAGCGTGGACGGACCAAACAAAGCAAATACCGTTAAAGCGCTAGAATTAGGCGCCGTAGACTTTATTTTAAAGCCATCCGGTTCAATTTCGCCAAATTTATCCAGTATTCACGATACGCTTATCAACGCCGTAAAACGCGCATACGCAGCGCAAGTTCGCAAACCTTTGGCGCCAATAGCAGCGGGAAAACTTTTTGCTTCAAACGCATCGGCTAAAACGAAACAAGTTGGGGCGCCGGCGCACAAAATTATTATCATCGGCAGCTCTACCGGCGGGCCGCAAGCGCTGACGGTGCTGGTTCCGCAGCTGCAAATAGAGCCGGATGTCGGTTATGTTATTGTACAGCATATGCCCGCAGGGTTTACCGCGTCATTATCCGCAAGGTTGAATGATATGTCTGCGCTGCAGGTGCGCGAAGCGGCAGCCGGAGATATTGTGCATACCGGCGAAGCTTTAGTTGCCCCGGGTGATTACCATCTGCGCTTTGCGTCGGACACTTCCGGCATAAAAATAACGCTGGACCAAGCGCCAAGAGTACACGGTGTTCGTCCCTCGGTGGATGTAGCCTTTTTTTCCGCCGCGGAAGTTCTTTCCGGCAGAGTACACGGCGTCGTCTTAACCGGCATGGGCAGCGATGGCGCCAGCGGCGCCGGAGCCATTATTTCTACGCAAGGGTGGGTGCTTACCCAAAACGAATCATCGTGTGTTATTTACGGCATGCCTAGAAGTGTGGTAGAAGCCGGATTCTCCACCGCGGTTTATTCTATCCAAGATATGGCCGGAGCCATTGCTTCACATTTGCATGGCGCGTCATCTTACTCGCGCAAAGGAGCTTAAAACATATGCCCATTGATTTTCCGCAGCCAATGAAATCATCACAAAACGATGAAGCCGGCTATAACGCGGTCCACAAACGAGTATTGGATCTTACCGGTATCGATCTCGATTCCTATAAGCGTCCGCAGATGCTGCGCCGTTTAGACGCAATTATATCACGCAGGCAGCTAAACGGCTTGGCTCAGTTGGCAAGTGAATTGAAACCGGGTTCCGAATTATTGCAAGAATTTATGGAACGGTTTACTATTAATGTTTCAGAATGTTTTCGAGATAAACCCCGCTTTGAAATATTGGCAAACCAAATTATTCCCGAAGCGCTGAAACGCACACAGCGTGTGCGTCTATGGAGCGCCGGGTGTTCTTATGGCGCAGAGCCATATTCCATATCTCTTATTTTTCAAGAATTGCACACAGCCGGCTGCACTATTACCGCAACAGATATTGATCCTAAAATTTTAGCGGCCGCGCGCGCCGGAGAAAGTTTTACCGCCAATGATTTAAAAAACTTGCCGGCAAATCTTGCTTCAAAATATTTTACCCATTTGCCAAACGGCAATTATCGAGTAAGCGATTCTTTAAAACCTGCAATTACATTTAAGCAGCATAATCTCCTTTCTCCTCCGCCAGATTCAAATTTTGATATTGTGGTTTGCAGAAATGTGACGATTTATTTTACAGAAGAGGCTAAAGATCGCGTTACGCAATATCTGGTCAACGCTTTAAAACCGGGCGGTATTTTGTTCATCGGTGAAACCGAAACTATTCACAGACCAAACAGATTTGGATTATCGCTGCGATCCACGTCATTCTATGAACGGGCGGCCTAATATTGTAAAAGGAGATGGCGCGGAATACCATGCGGCGCATTTATGCGCTGCCGCGCTGAGTGAACATGAAAGTTGAATTTATCAATCCGTTTGTAAAAGCGGCTATCGACGTTTTACGTTCAGAAATTAAGTCTGATGTGGAACGCGGGAAACTTCGCTTAGAAACTTCTTCGGCGGCGTCGCACGATGTTTCAGTTATGATCGGCTTAACCGGAGACGCGCAGGGGGTCGTTTTATATGGCATGCAGGTAGAAACCGCTGTACAAATTGTCAGTCGAATGCTCGACCAAGAATGCGACGAACTAGACGCTATGGCGCAAAGCGGCATTGCTGAAATGGGCAACGTTATTACCGGCTTAGCCAGCCGCGGTCTATCGGAAGCGGGATTTCAGTGTAACATTACACCGCCAACACTTATTGTTGGAAAAAACACTCAAATCGGCACACTGGATATACCGCGAATTGCCTTGCCATTAAAAACTGAGTGCGGAGAAATCGAAATTAATCTCGCTTTGCGTGAATTAAAGTCGCAGGCCGCATAAAACCAGATTCCAAGCAGACAACTACAACATGAACATTTTTGCCATGTAATAAATAAAAATTAGGGCGATGGTAACCATCGCCCTAATTCGTTTTTCACCGGCTGCGCATTGATTACGCGCTAAAACCTATGGCGCAACAAGCAATGTGCGCGTTATTCTGCCAATGGCCCATCCAAACGCCTATGGCCGCTGGAATCAATTGGCTCCGGATTTGGTGTTTCACCGCCGGAAGCTCCGGTTGAGCTGCCAACACCGCCGCCGGGGGTATTATCTCCCGATGAACCGACTCCGCCGCCGGGAGTGTTATCACCCGATGAGCCAACCCCGCCACTGGCTCCGTTTGCCGATCCAGCGCCGTTACCCACTGAAACTGCCGGAGGTAAATCGCTGGGAGGCAGTGAAATTGACCTATCTACATGCAAAGCCGAAATATCTTTCCACACTTCGTGATTGCTAACCGGTGTTTGCGCTGTCGCTTCAGCAGTGGTTAACAACGGACGAGTATCTTCAATAACATTTCGCGTATTGGCCGTAAAAATATTTTCTGCCATTGTATCGGCAGCGCTTGTTCCTGCTTTGGGGGTTGCAGCTTCTTGCGGCGCAACAGGATTTTTCGCAGCGGTTTCTATTGTATCGGCAGCGCTGATTTCTGCTTTGGGGGTTACAGCTTCTTGCGGTGTTTTTGGCTCTTCTGCCGGTGTTTGCGCCGGCGTTTCCGGATGCGTAACAACCTCAGCCGCTGTAACTGCGGCGGCGGAGCCTATCATTGCAGTAGCCTCAGCGACGCGCTGCAATTCTGACGCCGGATTTTCTGCAGCAGACGCTTCAGAATTGCCATACACTTGGTCTACATGCGCGCTGGTTAATAAACCGGTTTCCGGAACAATTTCCGATTTATCCGAAATATTTTCCGGTTCAAGAACCACAGGCGTCACATCAAGCGTAGCCAAATCCGGTGTTTGCATAGCAGAAACTGAAGCAATATTTTCCATCGTCAAAGGTTCGGCGTCTTCATAAAAAATCAATGCGCCTTCATCCCCTTGCGCCGATGTTTCCGCAAAATCTGTGGCAGTATTCTCTGCCATTGCAGCTTCAATCACTACCGCGGCGGCAGTGATCTCTACAGGCTGCTCCATAAATACTGCTGCTTCAATCGATTCGGCAGTTGGCTTACTTTGCAAGGATTCTTCCGCAACTATAACCGGTGTTGGCGGCAATTGCGGGCTAGCAACAGCGGTTTCCTCTACGGGCATATCAGTTATATGGACCGGCAATTCGATTAAATTGGGGTTAGCCGCTGAGCTGTCATATGCTTCATTAGCCATAGCGGCAGCGGCGGCAATATCATCCGCCGTAATAACTCCCTGTTCAACAGGCAGCGGCTCATTCTGCAATGTTTTAATGATTCGCAGCGCAATGGCTTCATTTTTTTCCAGAACAAGATTATGTACATCACCACTTATAAGTTCATATAAAGCATAAAATGTTGGAATAAAAGTCCAGCTAAACAGAACGCTAAGTATACCATACTCAAAATTTCCCAGATAAAATTGCTGTAAGCCGAATGTACCCAGCAAAGGCAACGACAAAATACGCGCGGTAGTTTCACTCTTTTTTTGCCGGACATATCGGCTGAGAAATTCATTTTTTTGGTCGAAATTCAGAGAAGATAGCATAGATTCTATAGAATCTTCTAACATAGCGCTGTAACCTCCTTCAAGTTCGTTGTTATATAAAAATTACCAAATCTACAATAGCATGGATTGAAGAAAGCCGCAACAACATAGCAGTGTTATCATATGTATTATCTCATATTCCATAATACTATCCGCTTGATGCGCTTATCTTTATAAAACGATAACTATCTATCAACAGAGATCTGCTCTTTACGCTCTCCTCTACATCAATGGTGACTGTGCCTACTTGATTTGTTTCAAAATGTTACGTATCCTAATATCAGGATGTTCTCTGCAGCATAGAACATCGGGGATGTACAAGGGGCGACGCACCTTGTACGGGGTTCTGGGGTGTCCCCAGACCTCCCTTTGTTGCAAATACGAGAACCATGCGCTTCTCTTTCCAGCGAAAATCCTAAATATATAGAAAATATACGTACTTTTGACCTAATTAAATAAAGAAGCCGAGAAATAGTATCCGATCAAATTCAAACAGTAGTTACCAATATGAAACATAAATCGATAACAATACATCTTTTCGTGCTCGTGTTCTTCAAAAATTTCATTAGTGAATGTCCACTTTTGTCGCGCTGATGGCTATTATTGCCAGTTCTGTATCGACGGCGCCGAGAGAACACTAAATAATTGCAACGGCGAGTGATTCGCAAGAAAGCTTGCCAACACTCAACAAAACAGCGTTTGAGGATCCCCTTAGCAAGAAATCCATCCTAATCACAGCAGTATCGGTGTGGATATTGCCACAAGAAATATTCCTCTTTTGTTAACACATACAAGTTAATATTTTTGCGGCTTCTGCCGATATTTTAGTGTAAAGATATATTTGGGAAACAAGAGCTTTTATTGTGTTTTATTAAGGGAGTAGCTTATAAATAGTATGTTACCGATTCAATCACTGTGGAATAAATTGCGCCGCAAAACAATACTCTTAGCGCTATTCGCCGCTATATGCAGCAGCGGATTGGCGTATTCAACTTATTCGGCGCTGCAAGCTGCGGCAAATTGTCCCACATATACCATACACGCCGGAGATACATTAAATAAAATTGCGTATCGCTATCACACCACATCCGGTTACCTTGCGCAATTAAACCATATCCGTAATATCAATATCATATTTGTTGGTCAAACTATTTGCGTCGGCGCGCCATTCATTGGGTCAGCTCCGGCGCCACAGCCAAGCCAAGGCGCATGTTTAGTCGGCATAGTAGTAATTAGCGGAGAAACTCTTACCAAACTGGCGCAACAATACCACACATCGGTTGCGTATTTGGCGCAAATTAATAATTTGCGCAATATCAACACAATTTATGTAGGAGAATGGTTGTGTATGGCGCGTTCCAGCGGATATGCAGCCGTTTACGGCGATTTGCAATGGGCGACACAACAACAAGTTCGCCAAACATTGCTGGCGGCTGCCGATCGTAATGGGCTGCCGCGTAACTTAGTTTTGGCGATTGCGTGGGAAGAAAGCAACTGGACACAGCATGTTATTTCGTGGGATGGCGGAATCGGCGCAATGCAGCTTATGCCATACACGGCAAATTGGCTGAACAACGCTATGCGCACCAATTATAATCCCTACTATCTTTATGACAACATTCAATTAGGAACATCATATTTGCGATTTTTATGGAACACATTTCATGGAAATCTAACCTATATTATCAGCGCATACAATGAAGGAGCCTATAATGTGCAAACACGCGGCATATTTAATTGGTTTTATGTCAATCGGGTAGAAAGCTTTATCCGGCTATTTTCTTAATAGCGCGACCGTATGTGTGATTGCCTTACAACAAAACATCTACAGGGCGCTTCCGTTAATGACTTCGATTGCGGCAGCGCAACGCCGGCAGAAGAATAGCAAGCATGACATAATCTATTGATTGCTTTTAGCCACCAGCCTTATAAAAATTAGATTTTTTTGATCATTGTTTCTGTATTTAAATCAGTATATAGAAGCCAGCTAACTGCTTTGGGTATTAATTCTGCAAGAAAATATGCCTACGCGGCAGATGGCGCAGATATCTTAAATAGAGCCTCTGCTATATGATACAATTCGGTTGAAAACATATTACGCAAAGGAGCGATTTTACATATGTCCATCGATACCAATTCAGATGAAGCGCGAATGATTTTAGATATGGTGCGTGATTTAGCCCGCACACGTATTCAGCCGCGCGCCGCGGAAATAGATGAAAAAGGCGAATTTCCGTGGGATATGAAGCAGCTGTTAGCGGAACAGGGTATTTTGGGCTTGCCATTTGCCGAAGAATATGGCGGATCCGGCGCAAGTGAACTAACCATCTTGCAAGTTATTGAAGAAATTGCCAAAAGCTGCGCCACCACCGCATTGATGCTCTGCGTGCAGCAGCTCGGTTCACTGCCCATTGAATTAGCCGGCACACCGGAGCAGAAAAAAAGATATTTCCCCGGGTTGGCCAGCGGTGAATGGCTTGCAGCGTATGGGCTGACCGAACCGGGTTCCGGCTCTGACGCCGGAGCAATGACTACTCGCGCCGAAAAACGCGGCAACGAATATGTGTTAAATGGCATGAAACATTTTATTACCAACGCCGGATTGGCGCATGTAAATGTTATATTTGCCAAAACAGATATGGAAGCGCCGGGAACTCGCGGCGTAAGCGCTTTTGTGGTAGAAGGAGATCGGCCAGGCTTCCGGTTAGGACATATCGAACATAAAATGGGCATTCGCGGCTCGCAAACCGGCGAATTAATTATGGAAGATTGCGTCATCCCCGCAGAAAATTTGCTGGGCCGCGAAGGAGATGGCTTTAAAATTGCCATGGCAACTTTAGACCGCACACGACCGGGCGTCGGCGCGCAGGCGCTGGGTATTGCCCAAGGCGCGCTGGATTTTGCCGTGCAATATTCCAAAACACGCAAACAATTCGGCAAGCCGATAGCAGAAAACCAAGGCATTCAATTTATGCTTGCCGATATGGAAGCCGGGGTGGAAGCTTCGCGGCAATTGATATATAACGTTGGCCGTATGATTGATTCTGGCAGCAAAAACTTTGGCAGACAGTCGGCCATTGCTAAGTTGTTCACCTCCGATATGGCTATACAAGTTACCAGCGACGCCATCCAAATTTTAGGCGGATATGGTTATATGAGAGAGTTTCCGGTTGAACGCATGATGCGTGACGCTAAAATTTGCCAAATTTATGAAGGCACAAACCAAATTCAAAGAGTTGTTATCGCTCGTGATTTGTTAAAATAATCTCTGGCTGTCATTCCGACAGTAAAAAATAATCGGCGCAGAAATAATTTCTGCGCCGGTTTTCTTTGCAATATGAAAATAACAAGCAACGGCAGCTACAGGAATCCGTCCCTTGCGCAGATATTCACATTTCAATCAATCAATCAATTCACAGATCTTAGACAGCAATTTGCACCCACTGCTAATGACGCAACGCTCCGGCAAAAATAAACAGCAGCAAAATAACGACGACGACGACAAAAAAAGCGCCATAGCACCCTATATTAGCAACACGTTTATTGTATAACGCTTGGCGCAATTGTTCTTCTATATCTTCGGGATCAAACAAAATATGCGGGGCAATTGCGCGAATGCGCGAAACCATCTGAATAAAATCGCGAACATTCGTCATGCCTTCAGCGGCAATAATAGTGGTTCCGTCAACAAATTGCAGCAACAGCAATAACTTGCTGGGTAAATGTTCACCCGGTGTAAGAGCAATTTTTTGAATGGCGCTTAGCTCAAAATTATCTGAATTGCCTTCTTCACGCGCTAAAAATTCAATAGAGTTTGGGTGCAAAATAATCTCTTTTGCTAAACCGTACCGCACAACACATAAAACATCGTTCAGTTCCGTACCGGCGCTGTCAATTCCGGCAATTCTTTCATCCATGAACTACGCTAGCCAACATTCACTGAAACTTTATTGATGTCTTTTGCGCATGCTATTTTTTTGGAGCCGCGCAGCAAAAGAACACGAATATCCGTATTATGCATAATATATGACGCAGTGTCATCAAGTTGATTTTGGTAATTTTGATAGGATTCGCCAATAATAATATCTGTACACATATGAACTTTAATCAATTCAATAACCGCGTCTCCCACACTATACGAAAATACATTGCTGTCTTCAACGGAAACATAATAATTTTCAAGGATTGCCGCTAATTCTTTATAGTGCAGTTTCTTTTCCTGCACCATTTTTTCAGTTGGCCAACCCAAACAATCTCTTTTTAAAGGAACTGCATAATGAATAACAACTCTAGATTTTAATTGTTTGGCCAATCCACAAGCCATACGTAAAATATCTTTGTTTAAATCATCATCTTGATTAATAACAGCGAGTACAGCAGGTTTCTGTTCGCCATTAGGAAGCAACGAATCATTCTTTGCGTCGATAGCCAAGATAACACCTCTAAAACATTTTAAAACATTGCGAAAACAAATAATAGCAAATCAACCTCGATCCGCCATTGTATCTTTTTGCTGCGCGCACTGCAGTTTTATTTTCGCCGCAATTTTTTTGCCAATTTTTTTACAAATGAACGGCTAAGCGTTCAGAGAAACACTCACTTTAAAGACCAATAGCTATTATAACAGGTCAGAATGTAAATATCAAGCCCTAAACACTTATTTTGTCAGTAAATTCGGATTTTTCTCTTTGAATTACAATAAATCGCCGGATAAATAGCGCTTGCCACATCGCATATTCCGGCAGCGTAAAGCATTGCCGCGCCAAATATCTCGAAATAGCGACAGTAATGTTGTATAGTATTGGCAGATTTATTTTTTGAGATATGTATCATGAGTTTTTTTCTCGGCGCGCTGCGAATTATTGGGTATAGCCCAAACCAACGCTATTCGCGCGATGTTGCGCTATCACATACATGGCTGTTCCCGCTTTCCACCGCCGACACAACTATCGGAAGCGGCATGAGCAGCGCAATTATTATCCAGGACCCTGCTGTGCCTGAAGCTTTTGTGACAGTGCAATTTCTCGAGTCTTCTTGGTGTATTGAAGGATCGTCATGC
>JAKAOI010000402.1 GCA_021812265.1 Chloroflexota bacterium
ATTGGGCATCTGAGATATTTGCAACAAGCCAAAACGCTGGCAGATGTTTTAATTGTGGGGATTAATTCTGATGTGTCAACACATGCGTTAAAAGGCCCGCTTCGGCCATATATTCCCGAAATGGAACGCGCGGAACTGCTGGCTGGTTTTGCGTGTGTAGATTATACCGTAATTTTTCCTGAAACAACCGCAATAGAACTGCTTTGGTCATGCAGACCAAATGTATATGTAAAAGGGGGAGATTACGCGGTACCAGCAGAAACAGCGACGCCACAAAAAATACTGCCCGAAGCCGAAATTGCCCAAACATTAGGCGCACGAATCGAGCTTATTTCTTATGTTGAAGGCCATTCTACCAGTGACATTATTCAAAAAATTATTGCAGCGCAAAACATTCCGCCGACCAAATAACAGCGGTTAATGTTGCAGAATAAATCCATGAATATATGAGCCGACACCATTCAAAATAAATTGTATAGCCAACGCCGCCAGCAACATGCCTAATATGCGAGAGAAAACCATAATGCCGGTTGATCCAACACGTTCTTGGATAAATCCGCTGATTTGCATGGTAAACCACGCCAGCAGCAACGTTATAAAACCGGTAATGGCAATAGCGGCCAATTGCATGGGGTTGCCGTTTGCCTCGGATACCAGCAGAATAACACTGGCAATGGCGCCCGGACCGGCAATCATAGGAATAGCAAGGGGAAATACACTAATATCATCCCGAAACAACGCTTCTTCTTCTTCCCGTGTTGTTTCACGCGCGCCGGAAGGCCGGCCAAAAAGCATATCGATGGCCATTAAAAACAGCAGCGCGCCACCGGCGATACTAAACGCATCCATGCTAATGCCAAGGCTGCTGAAAATAAATTTACCAAATACACCAAAAACAGCGATAACCGCGCCAGAGATAACGATGGCTTTAAAAAAAATCTGCGTTTTCTGCCGCCTAGGATAATGCCCCATCATGCCAATAACAAACGGAGCCAGTCCAACAGGATCGATAACCGTAAAGAATGTGACAAATACTTTGAGCGAAAACTCTTGCATACGGCGCATCCTTTAAAATTGGCATAAGATTCGGAAAGTGGTTAAAATTGTGCTAGAATAATACTCAGTTATTGTATCACATTACCCGTACTAGATAGATTTTATACCACTACTGAATCTATTTACATAATAAAGGAGACCCCCATACTATGACACCTGCGCAGCAGCAAATGAACCATCAGGCGCGAATATACCGCATGCATATCGCCCGCGAAATTGCGGAAGTCATCATTTTGGTTGCGGTTATTGTTGTTTCTGTGCGGTTAAGCATTGATACGCGCACTATAACGGAAGAAAGCATGATGCCATCACTACATAACAGCGATATTGTTATGGTAAATAAATTGGCGTATTTATTTGGGTCTCCGCAACGGGGAGACGTTATCATCTTCTATTATCCTTTCAATACATCAGTAGTTTTTATCAAGCGCATTATCGGCGTGCCCGGAGACACCCTTGTGGTTACTCCAAACTCGGTCAGCATAAATGGGATAAAACTCAATGAACCATATGTGTCTTCTGAAACCAGTTATCAAGTGGGAACATGGGTATTAGGCGCAAACCAATATTTTGTAATGGGTGATAACCGCGGCCCAAGCTGCGATTCGCGCATGTGGGGGGTTTTAGATAAAAAATTTATTATCGGCAAAGTTGTCATTATGTATTGGCCGCTAAACCATGCGCATTTTATCAATGAATACCATCAAGTATTTTCCTCAATTCCGTCACATGCGCCACCCGCTAAAACAGTTGAGCCACCAACAATAACCTGTCCCGGCTTATAAATCGAATATATTCAAGCAGAGACTGTGTTGCGCAGTTTCTGCTGTTTCTTCCGCGTTGCTGTAACAAATAGAGAAATAGCGAGAACATATTCTCGCTATTTTTTTAACCATTATTGAATCTTCAGTTTGACGGCAATTTGTCGATTCATATGAATATACACCACCTGTCCGGCAGATTCATATTGAACAGGCTATGCCGTAGACAGCAAATTTACGTGATTACACAGCAAGGCAGAAACATCATGCGAACAGACAGTATTAAAGGAAACATATTTTCGCTACAGAATGCTTCTCTTAGAACAAAAGCCTTGGCTCCGCTTATCGTCAGTTTATTATTGACATTAATCATCAGCGGATATGGCCTTTGGGAATTTAACCAGTTAAATGCTTCGGTGCAAAACATCAACAATATTTCTTTAAAAGGAACAAGTTACATCTATCAGGCTGAAGTATATTTATCACATTCGCTGCTGGATATCGGCGGAACAATCCTTACTACGGATTCCTCCACCATAGCCGCAGGAATATTAAGTATTCAAAATGATATGGCGGCTGTAACATCTGCAGCGCAAAATTACGCAAAATTAAATTTAACATCTCAGGAATCAATAGATCTTTCGGCGTTTAACACCAGTTTTACTGCATGGGGCGCTGTGGTTACAAGCTCTATTCAATCGCTGCAATCGACGGATCCTAAAGTACATATCGCGTTAGCGCAGCAATTGCCGACATCCATTTCAGCTTCGTATAACGCCGCAGTTACACCGTTAGAGTCTTTAGCAAAATTGCAAAACGCTCAGGCAAATGCTATCAGCAGCGCGGCAACGTCACAGCTGCAAACGGCGCAAGTTGTATTTATTATTATCCTCCTCATGAGTATTATATTAAATATACTTTTAGGAACGATGTTTGCCAACAGCATTGTAAAACCATTGCAACAGCTAACAGAAACATTAAATTCTGCTGCATCAGGTCAATTAAACGATCAAAGCGATTTGATAAAAAAATATCCTCCATCCAACGAAATCGGTGTTATGGCGCACAGTTTATATAATCTTATCAATTCTATGCGCACACTGGTTACCAAACTAAAAACAATGAGCCTAACCATGAAAGATTCGGCGCGGCAAGTTATCGCCAGATCG
>JAKAOI010000403.1 GCA_021812265.1 Chloroflexota bacterium
ATATGCAGTCTACTAAAATATATGACCGTAATGGTGTGTTACTGTATCAAACATATAATACGCAGGCGACAAACGCCGGCTTGCGCACCGATATTAATTACTGTCAAATTCCCAATGCTGTTATTTGGGCCACAGTAGACACCGAGGACCGGACGTTTTTCTCTAATTTTGGTGTCGACCCAACATCAGTGTTTCGCGCGGCATACGCCGATTATATCGCTAAATCGCCGGTGCAGGGCGCCAGCACTATTACACAGCAGGTCGTGAAAAATCTTGTTTTAAACGATTCCAATAAATCTGTGCATCGCAAAATAGATGAGGCGATTTTAGCGTTAGACCTTGCGCAAACATACAGCAAGCAAGATATTTTAACGATATACTTAAATGATATTCCATATGGGGGGATTGTGTATGGCATAGAGTCTGCCGCTGAAGTGTATTTTCACTATCTTCCCAAAACGATCAATATCAATCCGCAAACATTGGCTTTGGCGAATGGACAAAATCTTTCGTCTGATGAAATAGCATTCTATCAGCATGCAATCACCAATGGCTGTATTCCCAAAGGCTCCAATCAAATTATTGAATCTGCCGCATGGCAGTTGCAGCCATGGCAGGCGGCGCTGCTTGCCGGTGTTCCTGATAATCCATCATCGTATATGCCGTATATGAATCCAGAAAATGCGCTGGCCAGAATGAAAACTGTGCTGAAACAAATTTTTGAATATTCAGGCGGCGAATATTTTACCATTAATAATAAACCGGCTACAGCTCAGCAGCTGTATCAGCAGGCGTATAACGCAATTCATATACAAACAAAGCAAGATCCTTCAAATTATCAACGGCAAATATATTATGAGATTCCTGGGTCTTCGCATGAACTTGCCCCCTATTTTGTGAATTATGTTATTTCGCAGTTGTCTGATATGCTTCCGGGTGGGTTTGAGCAATTTGCGAGTTTAGGCTGGAATATCTATACAACATTGGATTATGGCAACCCAAATTTAACCGACGCCGATTTAGCAAAAATATATATCGATCCCAAATCGGGGCAATTGGCGGGGCTTCCGGCAAGTGAAATGCAAACGGTGGGTTTGCAGCAATACGCGGATTTTATCACCCGGCAAGATATTATTGGCAATACAATAGATGGTTATAAAAATGTGTTTTATGACTATTGGTTTTGCGGCTCGGGGTTTGCTACTCAAACATACACCTATTTACCCGGACCTAATCCATTTGCCGCGCCGGGACACGCCATATGTCTTTCCAAAGCTTTGGGGTACCCAAGCTATGCCGGCGGTAAAAATGTGAATGACTCCGCGTTGGTTGCGCTGGACCCACGTAATGGAGATATCTTGGCTATGGTTGGCGGTGTGAATTATAATAGCTCTGATCCGATGGTAGGCGGCCAGAATAATTTAGCCATAGATCCGCGTTCCATGGGGTCGGCCTTTAAACCGACGGAATATTCTACTGCATTTGAAATGGGCTGGAACCCCGGTACTGTATTAACAGATCAGCCGACTTGTTTCCCCAATTCTCCTCAGCCGGCCAGTGTACAGTCGGCAGCCGATCGGTTTTTATGCGGCTATAATTATTTGCCGCATGACTATACTACCGATCAATGGTCCGGCCCGCAGCCTCTTACGTATTTGCTGGGCAATTCTTTAAATCCCCCGGCAGAGCTGACGCTGGCGTTTGATGGTATGCAAGATTCATATAGTTCACCATTTTTTACTATGGCGGCTCGACTTGGCTTGCCGGTAGGCAATAATCCCGGTGAACTTTCAACATCGCAATTTGGCGCGGCAACAGCCATTGGTGTGCAGCCTGTTCCGTTAATGAGTTTAACCAGTGAATACGCCACATTTGCGGCAAACGGTGTGCACCACACACCTCGCTCTATTTTAACCATTACCAACGCCAATGGCGGCCCAATTATTGACGCCGCAACAGGGCAGCAGTTATTTGCATATAATCCTTATCCGCAGGGCTATCAAGCCATCAGCCCGCAGGCGGCGTATATGGTAAGCAGTATTTTATCAAATAATGAAGCGCGCGACGGCGACTTTGGCCCCAATAACCCATTAAATTATTATGGGCGATCTGTTGCCGCTAAAACCGGAACCAGTCAAAATGTGGTAGATATTACTACGTTTGGGTATACTCCTTGGATTACTCTTGGGGTGTGGTCCGGCAACGCTGACGGCACTCCTGCCGCTCCGGATATTATTGGTATTGCCGGCGCCGGATATATCTTTAACTCTGTAATGAATTTTGCCATCGATCATTTTCAAATGCCGGGCACACCGCCAAGCACGTTGGCGGCGCAAAAACCGGGCGGGTATTTTCCCATACCAGCAGGTATGCACCTAGCTTTGCTTAGCTGCAGCACTGGTTTGGCCCCATATCCCGGCCATTCGGCTACTCAGCCGTGCAATCCTACCGCTACTGCGATTGCTCCGCAAATGTGGCCGGAATTTCAACCCGGAAATATGTTTTCAAATTATATGCCACCGTTCCGGCGAGGCAGTTATTATTGTTTGAACTGGGGATGTGTTAAGGATTATTACGAGTTGCCTTATGCTTTCCCGGGGCTGAATTACGCTTGGGTGATAAACGGCCAAGATCCGACTCATCCATAAATTGATATCGTAAATATGCGTCACCCGGCAGCCGGAATTTCAGGTCTGGCATGCTTGGTGGCGTGTTTGTATGGGAAATTGGCTATGTTGATTTGCGAAAAAATACAATTTGGCTTATGATAGCCCATACAGTGATGTTTTTTTAATTATTCTGGCGTCTACTCGGCGCTTATGGAGATGTTTGCCATGGGTTACGATGATTCTCGAAATGATCGATACTATAACGATAATGAAAATAATTACCGCGATTCCTCTAATCGCGACAACGATCGCCGTTCGAGCGGCAGAGATGATCGATCTGGCCGCAGCAACAGAGATGGCCGAGATGATAAAGAT
>JAKAOI010000404.1 GCA_021812265.1 Chloroflexota bacterium
AATGACATAAACCGAGGCGTGTATGCAATGTCCTGGCAGTAACATACTGTAGCGTCGGAAAGCTGCTTTGAGATATGATAGGTAAGAAATCTCTATACAAACAATTTGCAATGCATAGCAGAGCGACGCGCATAATGGAACATGCGCCAATACGGTTAAGCAACAAGAAAGCGGAACACAATGGAACAGCAGGAAACACACAAAAATACCGGTTCGCTGACCCTAAAAAGAACCACACAGCTTTCAATTGGCGGGCAGACTCATACATTTGAATATATTGTGCAATTGCAAACAACCGCTTCACAAGACGAAATTACCGGCGCCATAACAAGCGCTTCTGCCGGTATGAGCGTTATGCTGCAACAAATCGCGCAAAAAACAGACCACCTGAATAACTCCGGCGGGCCGGCAGCGCATGAGCCGCATCCTTTGCCGATTGCGGAGAAAACTCCGATAGCAGCCACCGTCACCGAAACAGCTAAAGCGCCCGAAAAAGCCGCTTCAAGATTTGCTCCGGCAACTATGGCCGCATTTTTGAAAGCGGCGCTGGAATATGGCTTTCGCGCGCAAGATATTCCGGCGGCGCTGCAAATTCCCTCGCTGGAAAAATTTACCGATTTTGCCGGCGGACTGGAGCGTTTGAAGCTCTTGGTGGCGGAAAAAACTTCGGATATTCCGGCAGCGCAACCACAAAAAGCGCCGGCGCATAGTTTTGCCGAAGAAACATCCCCCTATGAGACCGGCCAAGAAGCAGAAGAAACTGTTCAAGATGATGAGATGGATGAGCCGGATTTTCAATTGACTGATGATGTGTTCGATCCGGAGACTTCACAGCCGGGCGCGCCTTCATCCGAAAGCGACGCCGCGCGTATGCTGAAATCTTTGCGCGCCATCTCTGCAAAAGGCATGCCGGCCAGCGCCGAGCTGCGGCAGCGTTTAAAGCAGCAAGTAATAGATCAGCTGGGAAGTGAAACAGCCCAGCAAGTGGTAAAAGTTATCTGGAATCCCCCAGCCGGAGAACGGCTGAACGCCGCGCGCACCCAAGCGCTGATAGACTGGAGCGCGGCCGATAATTTTATACAAACGGCGCATGCGGTGATACAAGCGGAAACTATGAGCGGTGAGAGGCAATTATGAGAGTTATTGCCGGAGCAGCTAAAGGAAAGCGGCTGAAATCTCCTGTATCAGATACGACGCGCCCAATCATGGATCGTGTTAAAACAGCGCTTTTTGATATTTTGGCGTTTCGTATTGCCGAGAAAACAGTTTTAGATTTGTTTGCCGGTGTCGGCTCGGTGGGCATTGAAGCGCTGAGCCGCGGCGCCAGTCATGCGGTATTTATCGAGATGAACCTGCCGATTATTCGCGTATTACGCGAAAATCTTGCAAACACCGGTTTTACTGCCCAAGCGGCCGTCCACCATAGTGACGCATTTGCGTATATTCCAAGAGCCGCCGCCGCGCGCGCAAAGTTTGACATTATCTACATAGCGCCGCCGCAATATAAGGGTATGGCGCAACGCGCGCTGCGCGCGGTGATTGAAAATCATCTTGCGGCGCCGGGCGGATTGCTTATTGTCCAAATTCATCCGCGTGAACGCAGTGAGTTTACTCAACAATTTGCAAATTTTACTTTAACCGATGAACGAACTTATGGCAGCACTTCGCTGTTATTTTATTCCGAAGCCGCGCTTGAAAGCGTATAGACAGGCCAAGCGAGGGGAAATAGCGCATGGTCAGCTATTTTTTCTGCAGTTCGCGTAAACGGCGGCCGCGTTGCGCAGCCATACGGCGCGTCTGGAAAGATAAAAAAAGGATTGGGTTACGCCAAAAATGATTTCAATACAAGATATATTTGAAGCTAAACAATTTTTAGCCGGTAAATTGCATCGCACTCCGCTGCTTTCCGCGCAATCACTTGGCGAAATGTCGCGCCCAAAGGTTTCTTTGTGGCTGAAAGCCGAAAATTTGCAGAAAACCGGCTCATTTAAGCCATATGGTATTTACTACAAAATTTCCAAACTCACCGAAGAGGAACGCAAACGAGGCGTGTTAACTGTTTCCGCCGGAAATACCGCACAAACTCTGGCGTGGATCGCCGCAAGAGAAGGACTGCAATGCACGGTGATTGTTCCCGAAACCGCGCCGTTTGCCAAAACGGCCGCCGCAGAAGCGTATGGCGCAACCGTTTTACGACATGGCAGCAGCCACCATGAATCTTGGGCGTTTGCCTATGAGTTGCTGCAACAAAATGGGGCAACCCTTATTCATCCTTATGATGACCCTGCCGTAGTCGCCGGCCACGGAGTTATTGGCTTGGAGATATTAGAAGATAAGCCGGATATTCAGGCGGTTTTGGTTCCGGTAGGCGGAGGCGCGCTGGCCACCGGCGTTGCGTTTGCCATAAAAACTCTGCGGCCTGATGTAAAAGTTATTGGGGTAGAACCGGAGCTGGCCCCGCGTATGATAAAAGCGTTGGAAGCCGGGAAGCCGGTAGAAATACCGCCTTCTGTAACAGTTGCGGATGGATTGCGCGCGCCGATTGTCGGCGCAATCAATTTAGAGATTGCGCAAAAATATATCGACGCTGTTACGCCGGTTTCGGATTCCGCCATTATTAACGCGCAGATGCTTATTTTGGAACGCGCAAAACTGCTGACCGAGCCGGCAGGGGCAACATCGGTTGCCGCGCTGCTGGAGGGCGTAAGCGGCTTACCCGAACACGCTTCGGTTGCGGCAATCCTGAGCGGAGGCAACACGGACCGCGCCGCGCTTGCCAAACATTTGCTGATGGAAACAGCCGAAAATTAGGCTAACTCTGGTTTTTCACTGCGCAAAAGAGCAGATTGTCCGGTTGCGCGCCCGCATAGCCGTATAACGCCGCGGCTCTGCAGACCTTCTGGACAAACTATGCATTTTTTTCGGAGTGGAGCGCGGCCAGTTTCAATGCTGCGGCAAACACGCGATCCACTGATATATCC
>JAKAOI010000405.1 GCA_021812265.1 Chloroflexota bacterium
GGTACTGATATGAAGTATATCACCTCATAGAGAGGAGAATACATAGCAGAACTCTGGAAGATGTGAACAGAAAAGTCTCTATTTGGGTAAAAAATAAGAAACTGATTTTGACCCCTTGTGTGTCATTTTTAGAGATCAAATTTTCAGAGATCTATCTTAAGGCAACTGAATTTGAATAACTGATGAATCGCGCAGCAACATCACCTCATTTTGATTGGGCACAAATGCGGCGGAAGACACCGAGTCTAACAAATAAGGATCGGTGTATTGCTGCACCAAATTAGCGTCTAATCCCGAAGCTTTTAATAAAATAATTCGGTGATTTTCCGGATCAGTAACAATTATATAAGGATCGGCAGTATTGCTTACAGCTAATGACGCCGCGGAGTCAAGCATGGTAGATGGTCCTGTCAGCGGCGGCGGAGACGGTGTTGGTGTTGGCAAATTAGGTGTAGCTGTTGGTGTAGCAGAAGCCGTATTTGCTAAGATATTGTCTAAAATCGATTGCGGCAATGTTAGATTTTGCGCCGATAATCCCATCATATAAGAAAATTGCGGATATTGCGGCGCAGAAATTCCGGCAGATTCGCCGCTAAGTATTGTTACCGGAATGGGTGTGGCCGATGTATAATTTTGCGGCGCGCCTAAAGGAAGCGCCGGATATATCGTAAGATTCCCGATAATATGCACAGCAGAGATGCCTTTAAGATACGTTCCGATTGACCCATTGTTAAATAACAAATATAAAACATTATTTCCGCCAAAAGCCATCGATTTTATCGTATTTGGCAAAGCTAAAACAACCGGCGGCGCAGAAGTATATTTAGGGCCGCTATATATTACTAAAGAATCACCTGCGGAGCCATGCGCGTCTACCACAATCTGGTTAGCTTTCATTGCGAACAGCAGCGCAGTGGTATTTTTAGGCAAAGAAGTTAAAGCAACTTTAACTTGCATACTGCCATCCCGTGTATCAATTTGACTGATAGTTTGCGGCTGAGTCGATGTTGCGTTGGTTAAGGCAAACAATGAATTTGCCGAAGTCTGCAAATCATGCGCAGTTGTGTTAGTAAACGTTTGGGGGCAATTAACCCCATCAGCAAATTGCAAAGGCACAACTTGGTTTGTTGTATTAAGCGCGGCAGCATAAAAAGCGCCATCGCTTGGGCCAGGTGTTACTACAGGCGGTGTAGGCGTAGGTGTTGGTGTAGAACCGGCCGCCGGAGTTGCTGTTGAAGTGGGAATCGGCTCTTTTAGTGGATAATTCACCAAAGTAAGCTGGCCGCTTAACTGGGAAGTGCAAGCCAATGGCATATTGCTGCTGGTGGCAAAAGATAACTGCACAACATGCGCTTGCGCGTTATAAGCAGTAAGCGCCTGTCTGGCAGACGCAACCACTTGATTCATCTGCTCATTTAACGAGTCAAGCTCAACGGAAGTAAGCGGCAACGTCAGCGCATTCATCAGCAATTCGCGATCATGCTCTAATATTTGCAGCTGCTTAGCGGGTGGATACCCAGTTAATGATTTCAAATCAGATTGTACAGAAGCAATATCGTTATTCACGATATGCAGGGTATGTTGTGACTGCGCATATGGACCCAAAGTAATATACCAAGTTGTGGTAGATATAAGAGCAATGAGCAGCACCGCTGCAATTCTTAACATGATCGCAGCAGCGCTTTTGGGACGCGATTTTGGCTTAGTATTTTTTGCTTTTAGAGGTGTAATAGAGTGAACATCGGTAATTGGTTCCGCTGGCGCCGGCGCTAGAATGGCAGTATTAAGCTGGGTATTGGCCAATATCGGCAAAGGTTGGGTAGAAGCTTGCTGTGCGTTTAACAGCTTTAATTTTTCCAGCAGATCCGCCGGCGCTTCTTCAGTATCCAGTACATGCGCAATAGAAACAGTAATATTATCGGGACCGCCGGCGTTGTTAGCGGAATCGATCAATCTTTTTACTGCAATTGCAGGCTCTTCGGCTACAGTGACCTTTTCAATCACACCTTCATCTACATACCCATGCAAGCCGTCAGAGCATAACAAAATTTTATCAAACTGCCGGACCGGCTCTACAAACACATCAGCGACAACATTAGGCTGTGTGCCCAACGAGCGAGTTATTACATTACGGTGAATATGAACCCTCGCTTGTTCTGCAGAAAGCACTCCGGCGCGAACCTGTTCGCCTACCCAAGAGTGATCTTCGGTCACCTGCCGCATTTTCCCATTGCGAATGAGGTATGCTCTGCTGTCACCAATATTGGCGACATATAAAATACCATTACAAATAACAGCGATAACAAGAGTAGTGCCCATGCCAACATGTTCAGGATTTTCGCGGGCGTTACTCAAAATCATTTCATTTGCCCGACGAATAGCAAAAGCCAGCCGTTCAATTACGTTTTCGCTGGAGAACTCATAATATGCCGATAAAACTGTTTGCACGGCAATTGTGCTGGCAATTTCACCTGCGGCATAGCCCCCCATGCCATCTGCTACTACAAACAAGGCCCCCGCGGTGTTCAGTTCCCTCTCATCTTCAGGAATATACCGGGCAAGATTATCCTGATTATTCGATCGCTTGCGACCTACATCCGATAATTCCGCCGCGTCGATATTCAGACTTTTGGACAAAGATCTTACCCTCCGCTTAACAATGACTTTCTAAGATGTATGTTCCTATAAATGTTATCATACACATATGCGCTTCAACTAGCAATAGTATAGGCATATCTTCGCTGTCTGCCTGCCAAATTTTCTTACCGTCCAACATAGATCTTTGAAAGATTGCCAGAAAAATCTTTCTCGCGCCATACTATATGGGAAGTGTTGCAAATACTATAGTACCCGCATACGCAGCGCGCGGCTTATACACATCTTCAGCTGCAACTCTTGAAACCTAAATTTTTTTCGGCAGAAAACTACAGAACATGGTACAATTGAAGAAAAAATCAGAATGGGAAAAAATATCTATGG
>JAKAOI010000406.1 GCA_021812265.1 Chloroflexota bacterium
GTCTTCAATATTGCCGTTCCCGTCGCAATATCGGGAATGCATGTGGTAATTTGTTGTTTGCATTATGCGTCTTTTCCCTTATAAATTTACGTAGAAACGCCAGCGTCTATTGGTTTTATGAACCCGGTTTTTTCTGTGGCGCAAAGGCTATAATGCGGCAGAAATTTCAGAAGCATGGCGGTTAAGGGAAGCAGCCCCTTGTGTGTTACGTATGTGTGTATATTGGTGAATATCTTTTTCCCAATTACATCCTAAAGCATTGTGTATGGCTATAGCAATTACCGGGTTAAATGCTCGGAATTTTCTGGGATATTCTGTATATTTTGCGGCGGCTATGATTTTTGTGCGCTGGGTATCTGCAGGTGCGCAATTGCCGAGCGCCATTCTTGGCTGCGGGTGTCCAGCAGATGAAAATCTTGGCGGGTTATTTCCTGTGGTATAAACGAAAATGGTTCTGTCCAAAGCTGCGCTTGCACTGTTAATTCTGCAAACGCTTTTCGGGCGCCTTGAATAATTTCCTCGGGATAGCGCATAGTGATAATAGCTGTTTCAAATTCATCTTCATCTACACGCTCTATTTTCCCGTTTTCACGGACAATGATATCCAACTCTAAATCGACGAATATAATACCTTCATTATTGTTTTGGGGCGCTTTCCAAGGCAGAATAATATCACAATAGCACTGATGCAACCTGTTGTCATATCCATATTTGGCTGATATGGCGTACCATTTATTGGGAAAAAAATATTGTAGATGCTGATATTTCATTGACCAAGTGCGTGAAACATGGTGGATGATAGTTCCTCTGGGCTGCCATAAAACCGTAACAAATGGGTTAGAATGCAACATATACACGTCGTATGTTCCCCATAGTTCGCCGTTAAATTTTTCTTTGCGCAATCGCACAGCTTTAGCGCTCATCAATGTAATCCTTACGTATCCTGTCATATATATTTCTTGCAGTATACCACATTTTTGCAGGCGGCTTTTGCCGGTTGCGCCGCCTGTGTATGCGTATATAAGCATTGCCGCCGGTATTTTTGCTTCAGTTATGCTGTCCAACTGAACAACAAATACATTGTCTGATAATCGGGTTTGTAATAGTCTTACATATAACGGCGCTTTCACTTTATTGGAAGATGTACAAGGGGCAGGCTCCCATTGTATAGGATTCTGGGGTATTCCCAGACATCCCTCTGTTTCAGATACGAGAACCATGCGCCTCTCTTTCAAGCGAATGTCCTACTATAAGCGTCTTTTTAGGAAAGATTTTCGTCATAGAAATGATGGGAGATCGTTATGAATCGTTCTTTTTCTCGTGATATGTATAGTACTCTGGTTGCTGTTATTGTCCTGGCGATATCTTTGACAGCTTGCGGAAACACTACGGCAAGCGCGCCTGCGGGAATAGGAGCAACAGCTACAACGGCGCCGAACGAAGCAAAGTGTCTTCAGGCGCTGCCAAACGGAACAGCAGCTCCATCGTTAGGCGCAGCGTTTTCAGACGCAGCGCTGCCAGCATCTTCCGTAGGAACTGCGTTAGCGAAGGTTGCCGGCGGGGGAGACGGTGAGTTTACTATATCATCTATATCACTGTGCACACCGACGAGTGTCACTACAAATATTCAGCAATATTTGAATAATGAACTGACTGCAAACGGTTGGCTGCATTCAAATACATTTCCTTCAGATGGCAGTTTTGAGGCTGTGTGCCCTGCAAATACGTATTGCTTCGCCAAAGGAATACGTTATTTTGAATTGCTTTCCATCAACAGCAGTCAATCTATGACTGTATATTCTGTTGAAATCGGAGCGCCGCCGCCGGAACCGGTATGCAATTCGTTTTTTCCGGGTTATTACTATATTGTTAAAACTTATTATTACCCGCGTAATTCCGGAACAGCGGTGTATTTTGACGTCCCCTTGCCGCCACTGACCCGGGAGGAGCCGGATAACGCCACCGGCTCTTTACAAGGCTTTGTTTTGTGCAGCTCAGGCTCTGTTTCCATGGTGACAAATTTCATAGACACGCATTTAACATCGCTGGGCTGGAAAGAAACATCTATTTCAGGACCTGCCCAATCCTGGGCAACTCCGGATGGGAAACTGGAAGTAAATTTTATGTTTACCAGCGGGCAGCAATGGAATATCTATTGGCGCTCATGCTACCCCAACTACTCCGGCTGTTAAATCATCTGAACGGTGATTCACAGAGACGCTGACCGGGAAAATAGTTGCCGTTCAATCCACTGTTCCGGTGACTATATGTTTTTGCTGACGTCTCTGCAGTGGAATATATGTCAAAAAGAATAAGAAGAGAATGTGTGGGAGAATGTGACGACTTCCCATGGGAAAAACAGGGGCTTCTAGGACGCTCGTCCACAGCCAAGATATCCACAGATGCATTCGTGTTTCTATCAATGAGTAAGCCACATGCCGGACACTGATAGATTCGATCTGCGAGGGTAAGATCCGTTTTGTGATGTCCACAGCCAGAGCAATCTTGTGAGGTATATGCAAGTTGTACAGCAATGCATGTGCGTCCTGCCCATTCTGCCTTGATGCGCAACAAGTCTGTAAATTGTGTATCAGTCGCACACACACTATACCACGGCGCAAATCATCAGGTTGCATCAGTTTATGCCGCGGCCGGCGCGTATTATTATTTTTGATATGGATCCGGCGCTGGCGATGGAGCGGGTTATCACTCGCGAACGTGAACAAGGCAGAACACGCAATGAATTGGAATGATCTGCAGCTATATCTATAACAGATGATTTGACACTCCGCATAGGCAGAAACTATAGCTGATTTCACCGTCCGGCGGCGCCAAAATTGATGGTGTTTGTCTGCTCTTTTAAGGAGCGTCTGAGAAACATTTCTTTTGCAATCTGCTCCGTCAGCAATACGTTCTGACCTTATCCGAGTAAAAAATCGGAAAAAGCCGAGAAAAATCTCTCTTGACAATGATTTTA
>JAKAOI010000407.1 GCA_021812265.1 Chloroflexota bacterium
GCGCAATGCCCCGGCAAACCGTTCTGAATCCGATTTTTGTCCGCGAAGTAATGGTATAGCAAGATCTTTTTCAACAAAATCTGCATATACATCATGCAAAATCTTCAACGTTTCTTGTTCAGCTTCTTCTTCAGTTCGATGCGCAGTATGGCCTTCCTGCCATAAAAACTCTGATGTGCGCAAAAAAGGTCTGGTGCGTTTTTCCCAACGCACAACATTTGCCCATTGATTATATAAAAGCGGTAAGTCTCTGTACGACTGTATCCATTTTGCATATAAGTGACCAAATATTGCTTCAGAGGTAGGACGCACGGCTAAAGGCTCGGTCAATTTTTCATTGCCGCCCACAGTAACTACTGCCAATTCAGGGGCAAAGCCTTCCACATGCTCTGCTTCTCGTTCAAAGAAACTCATGGGTATGAATAAAGGCATATAGAGATTTTCGTGGCCGGTAGCCTTAATGCGTGTATCTAACCCATGCTGAACAGCTTCCCATAACGCATAGCCATAGGGACGAATAACCATGCACCCGCGAACCGGTGATTCATCGGCTAACTCAGCTTTTCGCACGATATCGTGGTACCACGCCGAAAAGTCATCTTTGTCAGCAAGGTCTTCCACAAATTTAGCTTCTTCTTCTGAAGGATTGGTTTGCGGCTGCGTTGTTTGTTTTTTTGCCATAATTCGGTAAAACTCCCATCTTCAGTACATGTTTCCAGGGCATAAAAAAACGCCCTTGGAATACATCAATATTATTCCGAGGACGACAATTCTATTAACGCCGTGGTGCCACCTCGATTGGAACGCATACGCAGTTCCCGCTCTGGCCGCTGGTAACCGGGGCGATCCGGCAGTTATTGTATTAACTGAGAAGTTTCGGCGGGTTCAGTAAACGACCACTTACCGGCTTTCATCACCCCGGCTTGCTGTAAAGCTTTGTTTACGTACTTTTCCGAAACATAGTATTTTGTTTGCAGAGAATTTCTTTACATAATTCACATGGAAAGCTCTCCTCATATATACTGTACCATTGTCATCTAAATATGTCAATTGGGATATATTTAGTAGTGTTATGTTTACATATGTTAGGACTTTCGCTTGAGAGAGAAGCGCATGGTTCTCGTATCTGCAACCTGCAACCAAGGGATGTCGGGGAACACCCCAAAACCCCGTACAAGGGGCGCCGCCTCTTGTACATTCCTGATGTTCCATATGTTTTATGCTGCCGCGAAAGCCCTGATATATTATAGTGTATGACTATAGGAAAGGAATAGCTATAAATTGAGGGAAAATTACGCAAAAATGAATATCACAAACACACCCGGCTATTTTGTGATATTCTTGAAATAATGGTTATACTGAACACAGATACGCTCATTCCGGTTTAACGCCATAATCTGCGGCAATAAACACAACAAAAGTATACAGGCAGTTCTATAGAAGAATCTCATGTTAAGCAAAATTCTAGGGGCAATATCTCCTCAATCTTTTACTTCTGCCTAAATCAGTATGAACACATCTTCATATAAGAAATATCCTGTGTTTATTAAAGTCGGAAAAGCGCATAACTCCAGAATTCGAACTACAAAAGAGAAACCTATGTCTGAAACTGTTGAAACGCCTCAGTATTCTACTCAGGCAACACCGCCAAAAGACCGAGACGCATTGTTGCGTCAGGCCGAACAAATAATCAGCAATGTATTACGCGGAGGGGTACTCCTCAGCGCAGGAATCATTTTTCTTGGTTTGATACTTTTATTAATAAAAGGACCGGGAAACGGTGATTTTCCCCATACGATACCGGAAACATGGCAAAGAATTGTGCAATTAAATCCATATGGCGTTATAGTACTTGGGCTGATAGTATTGCTGTTTACCCCTGTGCTTCGTGTAATGGTTGCAGTTATTGCATTTGCTATTGAAGGTGATCGGCAATATGTTACAATTACTTTATTTGTTTTGCTCATTTTACTATTTAGCATTATTGTCCTTGGGGCGATGGCAAACGCGAATATTCCCGCTCATGAAAGCAGCACTAATCTAGAGTTTTTCTCCCTTATCTTTGCGTCATCTCTTATCGCGGGATTAATCGGCGCGCTGGTTGGGCTAGGAGGTGGGGTTCTAGTTGTCCCCATTTTAACATTGGCGTTTCACATGCCAATTAATATCGCTATTGGCGCTTCAATTGTTTCCGTCATAGCAACATCTAGCGGCGCGGCGGCGGCATATGTGCGTGATCATTTAACCAATTTACGGGTAGGAATGTTTCTTGAAATTGCCACCACATTGGGGGCGATTACCGGAGCGCTGGTAGTGGCAGTGATACCCACACAAGCGTTGTTTGTTATTTTTGGAGCTGTATTGCTCATCAGCGCAGCGCCATTAGTCATAAAATTGGGCGAAGAGCTGCCGCAACATGTTACAAATGATCGATTTGCTAAACAGTTATCCCTTGCCAGTTCCTATCCCGACGCAAAGCTAGGACTTGTGGAATACCAAGTTACACACGTTCCGGCGGGATTTTCTATGATGTATGTTGCGGGTCTTATATCGGGTCTGCTGGGGATAGGCAGCGGCACATTTAAGGTTTTAGCAATGGATACAGCTATGAAACTGCCAATGAAAGTATCGTCAACAACCAGTAATTTTATGATTGGTGTTACCGCCGCCGCCAGCGCTGGTATTTATTTTCAGCGTGGCGATATCGATCCAATGATTGCGGCTCCGGTTGCTTTGGGAGTATTAATTGGCGCATTGGTAGGAGCAAAAACACTCACCAAGCTAACAAACAGCACGATCCGCAAGATTTTTGTACCGGTTCTTGCGATAGTTGCTATTGAAATGTTGCTGCGTGGTTTCTTTAACATATAAAGATATAATTTGCTTGTATATCCGATCTAAAAGGCATGTGACACATTGTATGTTCATCACATGCCTTTCATTTAGGAAAATTTCTTAATAGTTTGCAGCAAGTCC
>JAKAOI010000408.1 GCA_021812265.1 Chloroflexota bacterium
GGTTCTTATCAATACGTCTCGCGGGCCGGTTATTGATGAGGCTGCGCTGTTGGCGGCGCTGCAGTCGGAAAAATTGCGCGGCGCGGCGTTGGATGTGCGGGAAAGTGAGCCGCCTGCAATGGGTGACGCGCTGGCAAATCATCCGCGGGTTTGTTCTACGCCGCATATTGCCGGCCTTACAGCCGAAGCGCAGGAAAGAACTTCTTTGCTGGTGGTTGCGGATGTTTTGCGGGTGTTACGCGGAGAGCGCGCCATTGGCGCAGTGAAGCTGCCTGTAAAACAGTGACATTGCGGCGCCGCGCCGGAATATTAAACTATAGTATGGCGCTTACTATATGGAAGCGCTGTTAAGCTCTGAAAAAACAGCGCCGCTCATGTTATGCATTTGCCGGCGCGGTTGTAGTGTTTGCCTGCGGCAGGCAGCCGCGCAGATTGATTATGATGGCTTCGCGAAAAACACTACTACCGCTATCGTCATAAATATTCCCAGCATTTGCGCGCCTTCAAACCAAGTGGTTTCGCCATCTATGGTAATAATCTGATAGATATATGCAATCAGCGCGAAAACCGCGAGGATGAATAAACCAAACACTAAGTTAATATCCGGCAATTGAATCAACGAAAAACGGCTGAGCAGCAAAATCAGCGGGCCGATAAGCAGCGCTGTTTGAATGGCGGAGCCGGTTGTGATAGCCATGGAGTTTTGTAAATCGTTATTCCACGCTTTGCGCACTGCGGTGGCAATATCTACCAAGCCGGTAGCAATTGGCAGCACAATAAAGCCGACAAAAAACGGATTGAGTCCCAATCCTTCAATTAATCCACCCTCAATGCTGTGCGCCATCTGGTCCAGCACAAATACCGCGCCGGCGCCGCCGATAATCAGCAGACTAATTCGTCCGATTACATGGATGATATGCTCATTTTCCGGTTTAGTTGCTGCGCGATCTTTAATGCGTTTGTTTCGCTCCGCGCGGCGCAGTAATTCTTCATCCGGCAATTCCGCTAATTTATGCTGAATAATAACTTTTTGTTTTCGGCGATTGCTCGCAACAGTGACAGGGAACTTCACAATATTAAAAATCATTACAAAGGGACTGATGGCGATGTAAAAGATTGCGACAAATAAATTTTTAATAAATGTGGCCGGCGCCATGACATCAAATTTTACGCTGGCCTTTTTTTCTTTGCGTTTTAAGTTTTCCTGCCGCAGTTGTTCTTTATGCGCAAAGTCTTCTTCCTCTTCCTCTTCCAGCATGATATCCAAATCATCAATTTGATCCTGGATTTCGGCGTTGGTGTCGGCTTCGATTTCTTTGTTATTCGTTTGCAGCACTGTGGGATTTCTTAACGCTTGAGTAATGGTAATTTGATCATTGCTGATTAACACTTTGCGAACGGCGCGGAAAATAAGTTTCATAATAGTATCTTCAACATCGTCATTCGTTTGTTTTTGCCGATCGCCAAGCTTAAACAATGTCCATAATGTGTAACTGACGTAGATAAAAATTAATATAAAAGAGATGATGACGCTTAAATTGGAAATAGTTGAAGTGGGAACCTTATATTGCAGGTTATCTAAAAAGCTGGGGCTGATGTTAAACCTATTGGCTAAAGTTGGCAGAGATAATATGATAACGGCGATGGCAATCATTTCGGAGTCTTGGTTGGCCAGTTCTTTGCTGAAATGCATGCGCCCTTTGTGTTTATTAATATTGAATCCACCGATAAATATAGATAAACCAAGGTTAAAAAGAATGCTGACAACAAAACTTCCGGCGATGGAGACCTGTACAATACGGATTAAGTCACTGCTTGAGGATCCGGAATTTGCAATACTTAAGGTTAAGAGTGTCAGAATTAAAAAAGCGATATTGGTAAATGTGGTGTGCAATAACCCGGCGCGCAGCAGCGCGTTAAACCGATCGTTGCTGTGGTGAAAGTTGTGTTCATAATATTCGGTAACCTGCTCAATCAGCGTTACCAGCGGGAACAGTGTTATTGCGCCGGAGATGAAATGCACCGCTTGCGCGTATTCGTTTGCCTGCGCCGCAGAAACTGCCGGAAATAATAGACCGACAATTTGGTCGGAAAAAAGGAAAACCGGTATGGATAATATGCCAAATGCTAATCGAATATCTTTGTACCATGGCGGTTGCTTTTTGTGGGCGGAAGTTTCGCCTTGGTTTGTATTTCGCGTCAGTGTTTTTGCCGGTTGTGTTCTGTTCACTGAATGTACTCCTGCATAATAAAAATAAAGCATTCACCCGGGCAAGGATCTCTATCCACACTATATCACGAGTGGAAGTAAATGGAAATAGCTGTTGAAGTGTTCCGCCGCAGCAAACGGTTTATCTTCTGCCTTATAATAATTATGTGATGCTTTGCCATCATGAAGCGCTTGCGCGTTACTTGCGTTGTGTTTTTTCCGTTGAAACTGACCGGCTGTTCTTGAAGATAAGGATGCATAGGTTTTGTATTGTAAACTGCCGCAAGCTCCAAAAAATAAGCAATATTGAAGAGAGGTTTTTTTGTATATAATGGAAGAATTCTTTATTGGTGACAAAGATAATGGCTGGATAGAGGTAGTTATCGAAATTCCGCGTGGCAGCCGGAATAAATATGAATTTGACCATGACCGCGGCATATATCGGCTGGACCGGGTATTATATTCATCCGTGCATTACCCGACAGATTACGGCTTTATACCGGGAACGCTTTCCGGAGATGGAGATCCGCTGGATGCGCTGGTTATTGTAGATGAACCGACGTTTACCGGCTGTCATTTGCGGGCGCGGCCGGTTGGCACGCTTACGATGATTGATGAAAAAGGCACGGATGAAAAAATATTGGCGGTTCCATATGATGATCCTCGATATGCGCAAATGCTGGATTTAACGGATATTCCCGCGCATTGGCCGCTGGAGATTGCCGCATTTTTCCGCACATATAAGGAATTGCAAGGGG
>JAKAOI010000409.1 GCA_021812265.1 Chloroflexota bacterium
GGTCAATATTTTTCAGCAAAAATAATAACCCTTACAACTCGATCAATCATTTCAAAGTCAGGTCACAGAATGGAACCCTATAGGCGCTGCAACATTAGGAACAAACATTTATGTAATGACCAACTCAGTTCAAAAACCGTTTGGGCCAATATTTGCTTCATTTGATGAAGGAAATACTTGGGCAATGTATACTCCCGATATAGGCGGCCAACCAATAACAGATATAGAAAATGATCCTTCAGGCTCTTTCTTAACAATTATGGCAGGAATAGATAACCCGCTTTTTTGGATAAGCGCTGATGGGAACCATTGGTCTGAGCTGCCATCAGCAATATCTGCGCAAATTATAAAACAAGCAAATCAAGAAACTGCCTTACAACCTTCATTTACATGTCTTTTGCCAGCTCACGGCGCGGCTTCTTTTGTTCCAAGTATCAATTCTATTGTCGGAATAACACCCGATGGCGCAGTTATTGCAACAGCAGCGCCGGCGCCATGTGTTGAAGCGTTGATCATAAAACCGGCAGGTAACAGCAATTCATGGCAATATCTAGCGCTTACACTTGGCGAAGTTTCTTGCTGCGCCATTCAAATGAATTCTGCAGGATCGGCTGTTGCGGTATGGGCAACTCGGCCGCCGGATATGGTTATAGAAAACTTATAAAACCGCACACAAACGGCTCGGAGCAACTTGAGCCGGAAATCCCAGAAGCGATAGTATGGGCGCAAAATATCTCTGTAAAGCCATCGCTCGTACTGGCGCCGCTCAGTCTGCCACATATAAAAATAGCCAAAATACAGCAAAGACGCCACCTTTGCTGTATTTATTATTAAATTAACGCATTTCCGTTGCCTGTACCTCTTCTTCCAATTCCTCAAAATTGCGGGTATACAGCCGTGTATATAAACCATTCAGCGCCATCAGATCTTCGTGTGTTCCGCGTTCTGCAATAACGCCATTTTTCATCACAAAAATCATATCTGCCCGCTCAACAGTTGTAAGTCGATGCGCTACAACAAACGTGGTCTTGTTCTGTATCAATCGGTTTAGCGCGTCTTGCACCAGCGCTTCAGATTCATTATCCAGCGAAGCGGTTGCTTCATCCAGCAATAAAATGCGCGGCTGACGTAAAACCGCGCGCGCAATTGCAATGCGCTGCCGCTGCCCCATCGATAGTTTAACGCCGCGCTCTCCCGCCATAGAATCCAGCTTATCCGGTAATTTCTCAATAAATTCCCATGCGTTCGCTGCCTTTGCAGCTGCAATAATATCTTCTTCTGATGCGTCTAGCCGGCCATATAAGATATTGTCACGAATCGATGACGCAAACAAAACCGGCTCTTGCGGCACTACCGCCATTTGGCTGCGCAAAGAATGAATGGACACCGAACGGATATCCCATCCATCTATGGTAATAGCGCCCGAATCAATTTCATACAGTCGCATCAGCAAGCTGAGCAAGGTTGTTTTGCCTGCCCCGCTGGCGCCCACCACTGCAACAATTTGGCCGGGTTCGGCTTGCAAATCGATATCGCGCAGCGCCGGTATATGCTGCGGCGCTTCTGGTTGCTCCTCTGTTGAATTTTCAGGTTTCTGTGTTTTGAGCTGCGTATACCCAAAAGAAACATGATCAAACCGAACGCGGCCCACCAACAAGGGAGCGTCTGGCGCATGTTCATTTTCCAATGACGGATCTATCGGCTCATCAAAAATGATAAATATTCTTTCACCGGCGCCCAACGCCATCTGCAATTGCGAATATATCCCCGCCAGCGCAGAAATCGGCCCAATAATCATCACAAGATAAAACAAAAACGCAACCAAACTGCCGGCGCTTAACGTTCCGTTCGCGGCTTCTTGTCCGCCAAACCATAAAATAATTAATACCGCAGTAAAGCCAACAAAACCAATCAGCGGCCCAAGGGTAGATTGCGCAGCCGCCAAGCGAAGCGCCTGTCGCAGGGATTGGCCTAAAAAGCTGTTAAACCGCGCGCTTTCGTAATTTTCCCGCGAAAACGCCTTCACAATTCGCGGCGCCGAAAGTGATTCCTCTAAAACCACTCCGGCTTCTCCCAAGCCTTCTTGCACTTTGGTTGTAGTTTTCCGAATAAACCGGCCAAGCACAGTAATAATTATTCCGGTTGGCGGAGCAACTACAAAAACAAGCAGTGTCAGTTGCCAATTTAGGTATAGCGCTATACCAACACTGCCGGCCAACGTCACCGCCTGAGATAAAATTGGCACAATATTCGTTGTCAGCGTATTCTGCAACAGCGAAACATCGTTGGTAACACGGCTGGTTAATTCACCGGTGCGCTGCTGATCATAATAAGATAGCGGCAGCCGCTGTAAATGCCCAAACAACTTTGAGCGCAAATCAATGGAAAATTTTGCCCCCACAGAGGCTAATAAATAGTTTTGCCACGCCCCCAAGATTGCCTGAATAAAAAATACTATCAACAATGTAAAAATAACGGCAGGCAGCAATGTTCTGCTGCGCTGCTGCAATATTCCGTCTAAAAATTGCCGTATAATCAAGGGAAACACTAACCCGGCGGCTCCGGTAATAATCAATAAAATACCGGCCAAGATCAGTCGTGAAACATAGGGTTTCAGTAATTGCCCCAATCGGTTATATGAAACATGCTGTAATCTTTTTTTTAACTTCTGCTGTTTTTTCTGTGATTTTTCTGCTTTTGCCACAATGAGTTCCTTTTATCCTGCATCCTGCGCATTATCATTTTATAAATCTAGGACTTTCGCTTGAAAGAAAGCATATGGTTCTCGTATTTGAAGCAGAAGAAGACTAAAATGTTCCCTGCTGAAGCGAAAATTCTGAGATCAATATTTTCGTTTGATATGCTGTCAACTATCGATGACACGGTTAACATTATAGCAGAGGAACAAGAAGCAAAACCAAGATTGCTCCGACAGCGCCGCAAATGCGCTGTCGGAAAGAGGAT
>JAKAOI010000410.1 GCA_021812265.1 Chloroflexota bacterium
GGCGCAGCGCCAAGGTTAATTGAGAAACCAAAGTTGATTTTCCTGCGCCCGGTGAGCCGGTTATCCCGATAATATGCGCCCGCCCGCTGTGCCTATGCAATTTGGCAAGCGCCGCCTTGCCTGCGGGATCCCCGCTTTCAATATAGGTTAACAACCTGGCTAAAGCCCGTTTATCACCCGCCAGCGTTCGCTCCGTAATTTCCTGAAGATCCATTATTTCGCCGCGTCTCCCGCCTGCGGCTCTTCAACGGGCGCGCCGGATTGCTGAATCGTTGGCAGCGATTTTTCAAGCCGTTCTGAATCGACATGTTCCCGCACAAATGCAATAATGTCTTGGGTTTTTGCGCCGGGGCCAAAATTACCTTTTATGCCCATTGCCTCAATCGCCGGAATATCTTCATCGGGTAATATTCCGCCGGCAGCAATCAGAACATCATCAATACCATTTTCCTGCAACAATTTCATTATTTTAGGAAATATCGCCATATGCGCGCCTGATAAAATACTCAGCAAAATAGCGTCCACATCTTCTTGCATTGCTGTTTCAACTATCATTTGCGGTGTTTGCCGAATGCCCGTATAAATTACTTCCATTCCGGCGTCGCGTAACGCTCGCGCAATCACTTTTGCGCCGCGATCGTGGCCATCCAGCCCGGGTTTAGCGACCAAAACCCGAATTGGCCGCTGGGTGTTGCCAGCGCCTTCTATTACAATTGGCTGCTGTTGATCTGTCATATGCTCATTTTGGGGGATTGCGCGCCGCGCCGCGCTGTGCCTCCCAATCCTCCTGAAAAGTAAAGATATATTCTATCTACCAACATTGTATATTGTATTCGTATGAACCGCCAATGTCCTGCAATTGGAATAAAATATGCATTAGCAACACTCACGCAATACCTAACGCAAAGAATTTACGGCATACACCGCCAGATTCAGGCGCAAACCGGCAGATAACAAGCGCTGTGACACATTCTTGCGCCGCAGCCGCGCCAGGCACGCCCTGCGTTAGACCCAAAATTTCTTTGTATTTTTATTCTAGGATGGCGCCGGAAACATGGATGATACACCAAACACAAACGATACTCATGCGCAAAATTCCGAAAAAATACCGGTATTTTCAATACTTGCCCTCGTATTAGCCTGTTTCGGTGTGATATTTTTTGTTGCGGCAGGAATCTTCATCATCCAAAGCCCGGCCACGGCGCAAACCGCGCCAATAATCAATACATCGACAGATCCGGGCAGCGTATACACAGCGCCGGCTGAACAAAACCCAAACACAGCGCAAAGCGTTCAATATATCATTGTTACAGTTGCGGCGGCAAAAAGCGTCAAAAAAACTAAAATACCTAAGGCAACAAAAACCCCAAAACCTGTCATTTCAACTGTACCTACTGTGGCAATTCCCCCTACATATACTCCAACGCCCACAGTTACACCATTTCCTTCACCACAGCCCACGCCGACACGGCTGCCTCCAGGGCCGTAATATCTGGCCCATATAAGATGGCTGGCGCCACAAAATACCGCAGATACAATCTGCGGTATAGCGGCGAAGAACAGAATGATTGCAGGTTATGCGCCCAAAAACAGCCATTGTTATACAAACAATTGTTTTGCTGACTCAACAGTTTCAAACGCGGCCATAATCATATTTGCGCCGGCGTAAACCGCAGCGTATGTCCCCGCGGCTCCCAGTTCTTGGAAATTGCAGGTAATAGTTGTTTCCCAGCCAAATTGCTCACGCAACAATCGAACAATGGGAATAACCGCGGCTTCCGAAGGAGCTTGTCCGACAGCGCCGCGCCAAACCCGGCGCGCGGCAACACCGGCAAACAGGCGCTCATCCGCCTGAATTTCCGCTAATGTTATGATATTTTGCGCGATGTGCTCCATTACATTTGCGGCGCCGACACGCGATTCAAAAGGCAGCGCAGCAAAAGAATGCAGCCCGGCGCTTTTAGCGGCCCGATGCAATTCCAGCCAATCGGCCAGCTCCAAAGTTTCATATACGCCGGTGGTTTTGCCGAACGTTAACCCGGAGCCGCTTATATATGTTAACCCAGCGCTCTTCAGGTCGCGCAGCGCTTGATCCGGCGTAAACCGCTCCATTGCGCATATTTCCAGAATTTTAGGGGCAGAAAATCCCGTAATCGGAATATCCGGAAAATGACGGCGCAACGCTTCTAACGCTTGCAATGTTTGCGCAAAAGCAATCCCATACATATCTTGCGTTACTATATGAATGCTGTCGATCGCTGCGGCAAGATCCTCACGTTGCAGAATATCTCCTGCGTTATACAGCCACGGACCAAGCGCAGTATCCCGAAAGCGGGAAAAGCTGCCGATTCGCGGCGCGTCACAAAGCGATGATCCATCTATATATGCGACAGCCTGAATATGCGTCATTCGCCGAATCGCATTCTCTGCGCTATTTTGCGAAACAGCGGCCATATAATCGGCGTCGGAAACCGATTCCGCCGCCGTGCTCGCGCCAATGAAAAATTTATTTTGTGAAATAGTATGCGTTGCGGTCATAGTTCTGCGCTGCTTTCAACGGAATTACTCTGAAATACCTGCGGAGCGCCAATGCTATTCAGCAATAAAGCGCGCAGCGCAGGTATCACCGTTTCCAATTTTTCTGGAGAGCCGGTTACGAGCCAACGGGTAACTAATTCATTGATGGCGCCAAACCATACCGCCGCCGCTATTGCAGTATCCTGCTGAGGAATAGCTTTTGCCTCTACTGCTTCTTGTAACCGCTGCTGAATCAAGTGAATAAACTGATCGCGCGCGTCAAAAATCGCCTTATCAAATTCATGCCCTAAGCTCAAAGCTTCAATAAGCAATATTTTGCTCAGCCTGCGATGTCGCGCAAATAAATCAACAGTAACATGCAAAGCGGCGTCTAACCGCGCAACAGGATCTTGCTCCGATTCGATTGAGTGATTCACCGA
>JAKAOI010000411.1 GCA_021812265.1 Chloroflexota bacterium
CGATCTGGCAATTGCTTTATTTACTAAGACATATGGCTCGGTGTTATGGGGATCGTTTACAATTCGCAGTGTTCCCCAAGGAACATCGTGGCCCAGCGGCTCGATATGCCTTTCGGCAGATGAAATGGTCCACTGTGGGGCAGAAATATCATCCTGTATTGGTCTGGAGTCTCTGGGTGTTCTGTGAAACATATCTTTGCGCCTTCACCCTGCTGAAATTTGATGAGCCGCGCGCTGCGAAAAAAGCATTTTAACGCTGTCGCGGTTTGGAATAATTACAGATTGGAATCCAATGAATGAAACTGTTGTCTTTGCAGACAGCAATAATTTATGTATTCAAAAAAATCCTATTGTATAAAAGTATACATCAAAAACCTGGGCAAATTGAAAGTGTACTAATCATATTCATCATCGTAGCGGTGATGATAATCTGAATAATCGGATGACTCATCTTCTTTCATGCGATAGCGGGGGGTGTGGTTTCTGGCGTTGAATGGCTCATTACGAAATTCTGATGGCGGGTTGTAGTCCAGGTCGTCTTGCGCGGATTTTTTTGCCTTGCGTTTTAAATCGGGTTTGTGCGCTGCTGCGGCCGGCGCGGAATAATTTTTTTGACTGGAAGGCAACTTATTACCGGAAGGCAGTTCGCGGACTGCATGGGGAAGGCGGTTATTTTTATAAACAGCGCCATGAACACGCTCAACAGCGCCGGTAAGTTCCTTAGCAAAAACTTCGTTGCCTTTACTGAAATCGCGCAATTCCTCAGTGTCAGCGATAAGCTGATCGAGAGAGCGGAACAGTAATTGATATGTGTATTTTGCTCTGTTTGCTGTTGCGGTAAGGCGTTTAGCCGCAGAGTCGGCTTGGCGGGTTACTGTTGACGAGATGCGCCCGCCGCGCATAGCGTCATTATCCAATTGCTGCGCTATTGCCTGCATGTCTTCAGCTGTTTGTTCTAATTCTGTAACCATTTGGCGCAGTGAACCAATGCCGTTTAAGGCGGTTTTTGCTGAATCAGCTTGTTTCCAAATATATTTCATTTGTTCGCGGGAATTTTTTTGGAGTGCGCTGCCGGTTTTCAGCGCTTCCTGAGTTTCTTTTTCCAGTGTTGTTGTCAGTTTAGAAATGGCCGGCAGCCATTTTGTGATGAGAAACCATATAAGAATTGCACAGCCGAGCAGAATTATTACGAGCAAGATAATAATGGATTCCATACTAAAGGATCCATCCATTTCCCTGAAAATTCACATGAAATCCATTTGGATAGTGTTTTCATAAAATATAGCGCAATATTCCTGCCGAAATGACATTTCTTATGATAAGATAAAGGGAAAAGGCAAAATATATGCCATGCAAGCGCGTTATACTAACATCAGGCAGATAAAATGGAAACAGCAACATTAAAATTATAGGACTTTCGCTTGAAAGAGAAGCGCATGGTTCTCGTATCTGCAAAAAGGGAGGTCTGGGGACACCCCAGAACCTCGTACAAGGGGCGGCGCCCCTTGTACATCCCCGATGTTCCATGTTGCAGCGAAAGCCCTGAAATTAGTATATAGCGATGTTTTTGGTAACGCTAAAAGCGCATAGTTATAAATATAGCCAAGTGATTGGAGATATACAAAGAAGTATGTTAAGAAGTTTAGTTTTAACGGCAGCAAAATCGAAGATGATTCAAAATTTCGTTAATGAAAACCCTATGGGGAAAAATATCGCCAGCCGTTTTGTTGCCGGGGAAGATTTATCTTCTGCTCTGCAGTCTGCAAAAGAGCTGAATGAACACGGCGTCATGGCGACATTGGATCATTTAGGTGAAAATACCGGCAGTATTGAAGAATCGGAAGCAACTGCCCAAGGGTATATTGCAATTTTAAATGCGATAGCCGAGCATCATTTAAACGCCAATATTTCTATTAAATTAACCGCGTTGGGCTTGGATATCAGTGAGGACGCCTGCCTGAAAAATGTGCGGACCGTTTTAGACACCGCGCAGGCGCAAGGCAATTTTGTTCGCTTAGATATGGAGGGTTCGGCGTATACCGAGCGAACCCTGCGTTTAACACACATGCTGCACGCTGAGTATTCTGAATCGATTGGGCAAGTTGGCGGAAATGTAGGAACAGTTATTCAGTCGATGTTGTATCGCAGTTCGGATGATATCGATCGGTTGATTGAGGACGGCATACGTGTGCGGCTGGTTAAAGGCGCATATCAAGAACCTTCAGCTATTGCGTTTCCAGCAAAGAGTGATGTAGATGAGAATTATCGGCAAATAATGTATAAACTGCTGAAAAAAGGAATATACCCAGCGTTTGGCACACATGATGTACGGCTGATAGCTGACGCGAAACGATTTGCGAAAGAAAACGGTATTGCGCCATCACAATTTGAATTTCAGATGTTGTATGGCATCCGCCGAGATCTGCAGAATCAGTTACAGGGAGAGGGATATAATGTAAGAATTTATATTCCCTATGGATCTCAGTGGTATCCCTATTTAACAAGAAGAATGGCTGAACGGCCAGCCAATCTGTTTTTTATTATGAGTAATTTTGCCCGTGGCTAAGTAAAGAGCAACGGCCTTCTTTCACCGATACACATGGTTTTTGCAAACAGGTTTTTTCGCCGCTGAAAGAAGGCTTGCGTCTCCTCAAAATTTTGTGTACAGCAATTTTTTGACGGGAAGCAGATTTTTGTTGCTTTTATTGACAGCCAGACGTTATAAAACAGATATACAGATTTTTTACAAAAATGACCTATAAAACTAGGACTTTCGCTGGAAAGAGAAGCACGTGGTTCTCGTATCTGAAACAGAGGGAGGTCTGGGGACACCCCAGAACCCCGTACAAGGGGCATTGCCCCTTGTATATCCCCGATGTTCCATGCTGAAGCGAAAGTCTTGAAGACTATAATGACTCTGTAGCCT
>JAKAOI010000412.1 GCA_021812265.1 Chloroflexota bacterium
GCTGCCCCCGTTGATACATTTGGAATATGAGGGCCGATATGCGGCCATGCTTTCGCATGAGGTGAAAAACTATGCGCTGCTTACCTATGACGATATCATCATCTTAAAAGGTGTGGCGTTTCGCTCCAGCAAATTTGAGAAGTTTGGCGCCGATTTTCTTACGGAAATCGTTTCGGCGTTGCTGCGCGATAATAGCGCGCTTATCCCGCAAATATTTCAGCGCTATCTTACGCTTCTTGCCGAAAAAGCGCTGCCGTTAGAAGATATGCTGATACCTGCGCGGCTGACAAAAAGCAGCAAAGAATATCTAAACACCCGCCAAACACGCCGCGAAGCGCCCTATGAAGCGATGCTTGCGGCAGGCAAAACGGTATGGGCAAAAGGCGAACGCATACGGTTTTATTACGCCGGACAGCGCCAAGTTACTTTATATACCGGAGCAGATACCCGCAACTATGATGTTGCATATTATAAAAAAATTTTGCGCAATCAATACGCCGCAAAATTAGAAAATGGGCTGAGCCGCGCCGTTTTTGCCGAATTTTTTTCTCCCCCGGAACAAGCAGTATTATTTCCGATGTAAAAGCGGCGTCAGCAGGCGCGCCGACTTTATCTATAGCAGTTTTTTGAAAAGAAAATGGCCGGAATCACAGCGATTCACGGCCAAAGGAAAACAACAGGAAGCAGTAAGATATTATGCGGCTGCGGTAGCTTCAACATCCAATGTCAGTTTCACTTCTTCACCAACAAGCACACCACCGGTTTCCAGCGCTGCGTTCCAGTTTAAATTAAAATCTTTCCGGTTAATTTTGGTTTCGGCAGTTAGTCCCATAACGGTTGCGCCCCATGGATTTTTGCCGGTTCCGGTAAATTCAGCGTTGAAAACAATCTCTTTTGTAACGCCGTGCATGGTGAAATCGCCATATACTTTATAGTGATCGCCGCCGGCGTGTTCTACCTTTGTGCTTTTAAATGAAATTGTTGGGTAGGTTTCCACATCAAAGAAATCTGCAGAGCGCAGGTGCCCATCACGTTTTTCATCACCGGTGCTAATAGAATTTACTGTTACTTCAGCTTGAACGGATGATAATGATTTGTCGGTTGCGTGTTCGGTGATAGTTCCTTTTACATCGGCAAAACTGCCTTTAACGGTAGAAAACATCATATGCTTTACAGCAAATTCAACATGTGTGTGCGCAGCGTCAATATTCCAAGTGACAGTTGTTGGGGTAGCCATTTTGTGTGTTCCTCTTAATTGTATAAAGTATTCAGCAATCCGGTTCTAAGCCCGGCTGAGAATTGCAGGGAAACAATTCTTGGATTTGCTGAGTTTTTTCTTTTTTTTGCGGCGTTTTGGCAGCGCGGAAAGAATGATCCAACTTTTTCAAAATCGCGTATAATTGCCGTTGTTCGGAATCGGAAAGCGGTTCAAAAAGTTTTTGCAAAAACTCTTCCTGAAGCGGCGTAACAGTATAAAAAAGACTGCGGCCCGCCTCGGTGAGATAGATTCTGTTTAGTCTGCCGTCTTGCGTGCGGCAAAGTAAACCGTTTTGCTCCATGTGGCTAAGCTGCTGGCAGATATTGCCTTTGGTAACCAAAAGCAGGTCTGCCAATTGCTGCTGGCTTGCTCCTTCATGGGTTCCGGCTTGCGCCAGGATATCAAATTCTGAAGGAGTGAGGCCAAGATCGCTGAGATTTTTCATGGAACGTTTCTGTAATTTTTGGAATACTCGGACTAAACGAACCCATACAAGGACGCTTAACTTTTGCATAATACGAGCCTCAACTATCGCATACTTATAAGTTTAGTACTAAACTTAGTAAAAAATCAAGAGGGAATTTTTTTTGTTTTGGGTATTATTCTTGCATGATACAATAAGTAATGGTATATTAGGAAATATCGCCATTAATTTTGAATTACCGAGTATTTGAAAAAGAGGATGATTAATCGGCGTCTTTCCAGCAGCATAATTCAGGAGGAAAAAAATGCGGAAAATAGATGTAACGAGATTGCCGCCCAGCGCCGCTAAAGAATCAGCATATTGGTTGAAAGAACGTTTTGAGCATTCTGGTTCAGGGGTGTGTAAACCTAAAATAGCAGTAATTCTTGGTTCCGGATTAAACGATACATTACAAAACTCCACGCTGTTACAGCGTTTTTACTATCAGGAAATTCCCCATTTTGCCGCCCCAACAGTTCAAGGTCACTCCGGTGTTTTAGATATTTCAGAAATAAACGCACAACAGGTCGCAATTCTTCGCGGCCGTTTTCATTTTTATGAAGGTCATTCAGGAAGTCGCGTTATATTGCCGGTTCGGGTAATGAAAGAGCTGGGTGTGGAAACGCTTATAGTAACAAACGCCGCCGGCGGACTAAATCCCACGTTTCGGCAAGGTGATTTAATGGTGATTCAAGATCATATTGGTTTACCAACACTTGCAGGCTCTAATCCCTTAGTTGGCCCGAATGATGACGCATTGGGTCCGCGGTTTGTGCCGATGGGTGAAGCGTATGCGCCAGAATATATTCAGATGGCGCGGGAGGTTGCTGCGGAACATCATATTGTTTTGCGGGAAGGTGTCTATTTGATGGTTTCGGGGCCAACATATGAAACACCGGCAGAGATACGCATGATGCGTATTTTAGGAGCCGACGCTGTGGGCATGTCTACTGCTCCGGAAGTGATAGCGGCGCGGCATTCAGGCATGAAGGTGCTGGGAATAAGTTCTATCACTAACTCTGCTGCTCCGGAGACAGCAAAAAATGTGAATCATGAAGAAGTTTTGGCCGGCGCACAGATGATATTGCCGCGGCTGAATACCCTGCTGACAGGAATTTTGCAACGATTAACCGCTCCGGCTTTTTCACCGATAAAACAGACCGGTGTGCGCTCGATACTGTATTCGTAAGTCTAGA
>JAKAOI010000413.1 GCA_021812265.1 Chloroflexota bacterium
CGATCTCATATTCCCCAATATCCTCTGCCGCGGTAACAATAAAATTTTGCGCCCATTCAATGAGCTGCATTTGAACGGTTTCTGCGGCTGAAAATACTGTTTCCGCAGATTCTTGCAAATAGGTGTTCCACTCATTGCTTTCTGCTTTCAGTTCGTGCGCAATATACGGGTCGATGGCAATGCGCTCGCGAATCGCTAACGATTCCGGCAATGTTTGTGATTGCGGCGCAATGGTGTATGATAACAAGCCCAGCACAACCAATTGAACAATATCTTCTGCGGCAGCCGCATCCACTATTTCTTTGCCGCTTTCGCGCGCGGCAGCAATGACATGCAAGCTAGACGCTGAGGATGGCGCCGGACTCCAAAACGCGAAGGTAAACAGCAGCCACTTTTGAGTATCGGTTAAAAATTTTTGGATGAAACGCAAAGCTATTTTTATGCCGTTATATTCTGAAGCGCCGGCGCCGGGCGGCAAAATATCCATCCAGTGTAATATTTCTTCCAGTTCTTGAATACTGCCGCCTTCCAGCAATATGGCGGCGATTACCATGCGCAAGGCAATTTTTGTTTTGCCGGCAAGATATACAATTCGTTTCACATCCATCTCTTGCGCTCTGCGGTTGAATATTGCCTGATCTGATTCCGGAAAATATTCCAGCGCTTTTGCGCATTGCTGGATAATTTCGGAGCATACATTGGAGACCTGCGTTTCCGGAATGCTATCACCCCGTGGAATAAGCTGATACGCTATGTTATTAGGTGTTGCCGGGTCTTCCATTGTATACGCCGCTCCTTTTAGGTACTTGCATGTGTATGCTATAGGTTTATTACTATTATTGTACCACTTGTGTTATTTTCACCAAATTTTCATCTTTCTATGAGTATCATGATAATATGGATTAGCTTGCCGACTTTTGCGCGCAAAGTTGTGGCCAAACTAATGAAAAGTGTGAGATATACGCCGCTCTTTTTGATGATAAAGAAAGATCGTAGAATGATATATAGGACATAGATATGGCAGATCAGCCGGATCAAATTCTTTTGCGAAGTTTGCAGCAAGGCGATAAAGACGCTATCGGTTTTTTTATTGATAGATATCAAACCATGCTGTTTAATTTTGCATACCGTTTTTTAAATGATTATGATCTTGCCTCTGATGTTTGTCAGTTTGCGTTTATACAACTGTTTTTGCATTCCGCAGATTTAAGATCGGAAGAAGGAGTAAAGCCTTGGCTGTTTCGTGTAGTACGCCATAGGTGTTTGGATGAAGTGCGCCGCCGCAAAGCGCTGCCGTTTTCTATGCTGGATTCTGCCTCTGAACATGACGATCGCATGTTAGGGATGGAAAGCGTCCCCGATTCTCAGCCTACACCTGAGGCGCGGGTTGAAGAAGATGAACTTCAGGCTGTGTTGATATCTGCCATCAATGCGCTTCCGGAAAAATTTCGTGAAGTTGTGCGACTGCGATATACGGCGGATTTAAGTTTTGCCGAAATAGGGAAAATTTTGGATATTCCGGAAGCAACGGCAAAAACACACTTTCACCGCGCAAAGCCGTTGCTGCGCGCAACGTTGCAGCAATATGGATTGGCGCGGCCGTGATGAAACTTTCAAATGGTTTGCTGCGTTTTACAATTGAGGCTTTTGTATATTTCATACTCTTTTTCCTCCGGAGTATGAAATATGTTGTTTGCGAGCCTGTACTGTTTTTCAAGGGAGATTGCTATGCCGGATTGGAATAATGATACGTTTGATGATATCGATCAACTGTTTGTCCGTTTGCCCAAGGTTGATCCGCCTAAATCGTTGAAAAATAATGTGCTAAGCAGCCTCTCTGCGCCATATATCTCTCAGGCGCCGGCGAAATCGGCCGCCGTGTCGCGCAAGATTTTTTTGCAGGGAATTCTTTCGCCGAGCGGCTGGCAAAGACTTGCCATAATAACCGGATTCGTCTTTTTTGCCGGCAGTATTTGGCTTGGATCTGCGCTGGATTCCAGCGGATTTTTGTCATTGTTAGGTGAAATTTCAGGAAACCTTGGTTCGCTGGGAAATTCATCATATGATTATGGCAGCGCTCTGTTGGGCGTTGCGCCTTGGGGAGAGCTGGCAGTAACGTTTATTTCACTGATTTTGTTTATGATGGCTTCGTCTATATCCATTGACGCACACGCGCAAAAGCCGATGAAATTTGATCAGGCAATTTTGCGGAAAAGGTAATATATGGCGCTTATATTGAAAGGCGGTTTAGGGGCAAAGCTGGCCGTGCTTGCGCTGGGTGTGGCAGTTGGTATAGGCGGGATAACAGCCGGCGCCAAATTACATCAATTTTTTGGCATGCGCCATGTAGCTATCGGGATAGTGCTCCAAACGCAGTCATCCAGTTTTACAGCGCGGATGCGCAACGGCAGGGTTGTTACGGTTACGCTTACATCCGAAACCGAAATATTTGGTTTTAAAGGCGCGCGGCTGAATAGTACACAGATTCAACCGGGTATGCGGTTTATGGTTATTTACACGAAAGGCTCCCCAACCGCAACGGAAATTCAGGCAATGCGAATCCGCATTTTAGGAAAAGGCTTTCTTAAGAACACATTCCAGCGTGGGCCAAAACATAAAAAATCGCCGTAAATATTGTGGTGTTCAGCGCTTTTTTATGGAAATGTGTTCTGTAACAATTTAATGCTGCGCATGCCCGCCGCAATTGCAAGCGCCACCGCAGCCACATCCTCCGGATGAATCGCTCCAATGGGAGCCATCACCAAACTCACCGTCGCCGGATCGTTGCGCGGCAAACATGGAAAGCAATTTGCGCACATGCTGACTGTGGCATTTGGGGCAGATGATTTCGGTGTTTTGCATTGCCGCAAACGACAATAACGTTTCAAAATTTGTTTGACAATCTGCGCAGATCGG
>JAKAOI010000414.1 GCA_021812265.1 Chloroflexota bacterium
GGAAAGAGTGAAGCAAGTTATTGAGGAAGCAAAAGAAAATCCTGAACTCATTCTGTTTATAGATGAGCTGCATACTCTCGTGGGCGCAGGGGCGGCAGAAGGCGCAGTCGGCGCGTCAGATTTGCTGAAACCGGCCTTGGCCCGAGGTGAATTGCGCGTTATTGGAGCCACAACCTTAGATGAATATCGCAAACGTATTGAAAAAGACGCCGCGCTGGAAAGACGCTTCCAGCCGATAATGGTTGGCGAGCCTTCACCCGAAGAAGCAGTTGAAATGCTGAAAATTCTCCGCAGCCGCTACGAGCAATTCCATGGTGTGCAAATCAGTGATGAGGCTATCGACGCAGCCGTTCGCCTTTCCGATAGATATATTAACGATCGGTTCCTGCCGGATAAGGCGGTAGATGTAATGGATGAGGCTGCTTCTTCCGTTAAATTGGCGGCGATAGAACGCGGCGAAGTTGGCCCGCAGGTTATTCTTGCCTTAGAAAAAGAAATTACCCGCATTCAGTCGGAAAAAGAAAGCGCCGCAATTGGTGAGGATTATGAACGCGCTGCAATTCTGCGGCAAAATGAATTACAATTGCAGCAGCAGCTTGAAGAGGCGCAAAAACATGGCGGCGCGCAAAATACATTAACAGTCGGCGAAAATGATATTGCCGCAATTGTTGAGCTATGGACCGGCGCGCCGGTAACACAAATCGTAGACAGCGAACGGCAAAATTTGCGCAATCTGGAAGAAAGACTGCGCCGGCGAGTCATCGGCCAAGATGAGGCAGTTTCTGCGGTAGCGCGCGCCATTCGCAGATCGCGCGCCGGTATGAAAGATGAGAACCGACCAATCGGATCGTTCCTTTTTATGGGGCCAACCGGCGTAGGCAAAACCGAATTAGCCAAAGCGTTAGCAGCGGCGATGTTTGGCGGAGAAGATCGTATTATTCGGGTAGATATGTCTGAATATATGGAAGCGCACACAGTTTCACGCCTGTTTGGCAGTCCTCCGGGATATATCGGCCACGATGAAGGCGGCCAATTAACCGAAAAAGTCCGGCGGAATCCCTACAGCGTCATTCTATTCGATGAAATTGAAAAAGCGCACAGCGATGTATTCAATTCTTTGCTGCAAATTCTTGATGATGGCAGGCTTACTGATGGTAAAGGGCGAACCGTCAATTTTAAGAATACTATTGTTATTATGACGAGTAATATTGCTACAAGCGAACTGCGCAAAGCAGGGCTTGGCTTTATGGCAGGGTCTGCCAATGAATCGGCGCACGAACAAGAGCAGCAAGAGCGGCAATCGAAAGCAATGGAAGGTTTAAAGCGCGCATTTAAACCAGAATTTATTAACCGTATAGACCAAATTGTTGTGTTTAACGACTTGCAAACACCGCAATTGCTCCAAATTGTCGATTTAATGTTGGCGCAAACCCAACGCAGATTAGCCGAGCAAAAAATTGCGCTGGATTATAATGATGACGTGCGCAGTCTGCTGTTAAGCAAAGGCACAAATTTGGCTTATGGCGCGCGGCCATTGCGCCGGGCAGTGCAAACTCTTGTAGATGACGCCTTAGCTGACGCTTTATTGGCTGGGCTGGTGTCTCCGGGGCAAAAAGCGGTTCTTACCGTAGAATCGGGATCTATTGTTATTCAGGCAGAAGGCGAGCCTTTGCCTGCAGTACAAAATACCGAACCGGCGCACAATACTATTTAAGCCGCGTATCAACGGCATCTCGCGATATCCAGCAATCCCGCCGCATTATTACGGCGGGATTTTTGCACATAAATTGGGACTCAAAACAGCCGTACTTCATACGCAGGGGGCAGCATTTAAAGATTTTTTTGAAATTGCAACATAAGTTCCCGATAAGAACCGGAAATCGGCCGCAGCGCTGTAATATCCAGCAAACGAATCACTTCCAGATGTTCGCGCTGCGCCAACTGTTCTTCAGATTGAGAGGCGCCATCTTGCAGCACGGTTTCCAGCTCAACAAAATACCCCAAATGCTCAACAGTATCAAAATGAACTCTGGTTGTATGATACATATAAACTATCCGCTGCTTTTCCACAACCACATCTACAGTAAGCGCCGCCGCCAGCGTTTGCTTCAAACCTTCGGCTTCTTGCACAGGGCAGTAAAAATATTCACTAAACCGCGATTCTGCTCTGTCTGCGCGTTGATAGCCGATTAATTCATGTTTGATTGTGCGCTGTTCGACAATAGTTCGCAATTTTAAGCGGCCGCGCTCAGCGTGGAAATATGTGTCAGTTTGGCGCATATCATGGATTTTTTGCAATCCTGCTTCTTGCGCCAGACACAGCAGTGTCTGAAATTGCGCGGCGTCCAAACAAGCCGCTTTATACTCAATATTCTTCATCAATTGTTACCCCTTGCGCAGGTAGTATATCATAAGCGCCGAATCTGTTCCCCAACGCGCAGATCTTCCGCGCTCACAAACCCACGGTCCGTTGTTAAGAACGGGTGTTCGTCGGTGGCGCCGCAGCGTCTCCGACGCAATTGTCACATCCAACAGATTATTGTTATGGTTAATGAGCACATGCTGCACCGTTTTCGTTCCGCTATGCCTCTGGTTGTTTGCTTATACCCTCATAACAAACACGTTTAACGTAACACTTTTGGCTTCTCGTATTCATATTGTTTCTGTTTGTTAAGCGAAAGTCTTATAAATATTTCTCGCTAATGATTAATAACTCAGTATAGCTATTTGTTGCGTGGTAAGCTTCATAACATGCATCTGCCGCCGCTTTAGCGCTATTTGATTGCAAACACATGAGAAGGCTCATAACTGCTCTGGCTTGAAAAAATTTTTCATAATACTTCTCATTTTCTTCACATTTTTCGTGATATATAAAAGCTTCTTCATCTAATGATGCTGCTAATTTCTCTGATC
>JAKAOI010000415.1 GCA_021812265.1 Chloroflexota bacterium
AGCAATAGCAGCCATAATTCTTTTCGTATTGGAAAAGTGTTTTGTCTCTTCGATTTTTGAAACCTTGACACTATCTGCGCTATGATTTTGCTAGAAGATATTTTAGGAAACGGATTATCATCAGCATGTCTCAGTCTTTTTTAAGTGTTATTGGGCGATTTGCCATCCGCAGAAAATGGCTCATTACCGGCGTTTGGGCAGCTGCATTTGTATTATGCGCGCCATTTGCGCCGCGAATCGCTTCTGCGCTGCAAGCAGGTGGGTTTAGCAGCGATTCTATGCAGTCGGTGCAAGCAGCCAACATTTTGCAGACCAAACTGCACACATCTTTTACGAATGTGCAGATTTTTTTTACCAGCGCACAATATAAAGCAACCGACACACAATTTATTCTTCAGGCAGAAGCTGCCATTCAACCGCTTACAACATGGAATCAAACGACAAGCGTTATCTCGTTTACCACCGATCCGCGCCAAATCTCCACCAATGGGCATTCCGCCTATGACACAGTTTATCTAAATATTAACGCCGATATTTCCGCCAATATTCTTCCCGCATTGCGCGCTAAAATAGTCCACCAGCCAAATATACAAATTAGCATTGGCGGCGGACCAGTTTTTTATAATGATATTCAAAAGGTCAGCGAAGATGACTTACGGCGCGCCGAGCTGCTTACATTCCCCATTGCGTTGCTGGCGCTGTTGCTGGTATTTCGATCCGTTGCAGCAGCAGTTGTTCCGGCGCTTATCGGCGGGTGCAGTGTTGTTGTTTCACTCGCGCTCATTTACTTTATTGCCTTGCACACAACCGTTTCCATATTTGCCTTGAATATTACAACCTTATTCGGCTTAGGACTGGGTGTAGATTACTCATTATTTATGGTCAGCCGGTTTCGGGAAGAACTATCTCATGGCAAAACCGTCGATGAAGCGATTCTCACAACCATCAATACTGCCGGCAGAGCTGTAAGCGTTTCAGCGCTTGCGGTTTCCATTGGGCTGCTGGGGCTGCTGCTGTTTAATTTTAATGTGCTGCGTTCAATTGGCGCCGGCGGCGCTTTTGTTGTCGTTATATCACTAACAGCAGCGCTTACATTGCTTCCCGCAATCTTATCGATCGTCGGAACGCGAATCAATGCGTTTCCGGTCCGTATTCCTTTTTGGGGCAAACCGCAGGCAGCCAACAGCGCAAAATTGTCCCGGCTAAGCGGTGAAAGTAAATTTTGGCGCCGATTGTCGCTGCTGGTAATGCGCCGGCCTTGGCAATTTTTTATTCCGGTTATTGTGCTGCTCTTGCTGCTGGGCGCGCCATTCCTGCAAGTGAAGCTAGGCGCGCCAGACGCCTCTATCCTTCCAAATTCTGTGCCATCGCGCGCTGCGTTTAATTTATTAACACAGCAATTCAACGCCGCCGAAACCAATCCCATTATCATTGCCGTACAAACACAAAAAGGCGATATGCTTACCCCGCAAAACCTCACATATTTGGAAACGCTGGTTACCAGGCTGCAGCAAGATCCTTCAGTGGCTAGAGTAGATTCATTGCTTACCCTCGATCCGCGGTTTACATTTACCCAACTGGAATATCTCTACACCAGCTCTGCCGGCGCGCAAGACCCTTACTTAAGCCAAGCGATGAAAAATCTAGTCAGCGGAAACACCACGGTTGTTTCCGTAATCAGCAAATATGGCATGATTTCATCGCAATCTGAAGCGCTGGTACAAGATATTCGCGCAACAAATTTTCAGGGTTTGCATATAGAAGTTACCGGGGCAACCGCCGGCGTTGTTGATTATGTTAACACATTATACAGCCAGTTTCCTTTGGCTATTCTATTAATTGCTCTTACAACCTATATTGTGCTGGCGCTGCTGTTCAAAAGCGTTATTCTGCCATTAAAAGCGCTGGCAATGAATACACTTTCTATTCTTTCAGCGTATGGCGCGCTGGTGTTTATTTTTCAAGAAGGCCATTTCAGTTCTCTGTTACAATTCAGCGCATTGGGCTTTGTTGAGGCCTCGGCGCCGATTGTGATATTTTGCGCGCTCTTCGGCCTTTCCATGGATTATGAAGTGTTTTTATTAACACGTGTGCGCGAAGAATATCTAAAATCCGGCGATAACACGCAAAGCGTCGCTGCCGGCATGGAACGCAGCGGAGCAATAATTACCAGCGCCGCCACAATTGTGATTATTGTTTCCGGTGGTTTTGTTTCCGCTAATATGATCATTGTAAAAGCGTTGGGTGTAGGCATGGCTCTTGCCGTTTTTATGGACGCAACACTGGTGCGCGGCCTGCTGGCTCCAGCGGCAATGCAGCTGCTGGGAGATTGGAACTGGTATTGGCCATTTCGACAAAAACAGGCGAAGGAAGCCATAAAAGAGGCAAAATAACGTGACAACATTTGCCTCAATCTATCTTTTTTTATGAGATAATGTGTGTATACAATGAAGTATTTTCCCATGAAAGGGGGCCGGTTCAACCGATCCGGCGGCTTTGCAAATAACGCTATTGCGCGGCAAACCGTTATAACGCATCATGTTTAGCAACCTTACCACCAAACATTCCTTTGAGCAAGCTTACCAGCAATTTCTTTCCCAATTTCCGGAATTTCAGGCTGTGTCTTCAGTGGATGAATTGCGCGCTGCGGAATATTCACGATTGGATACCCTGCGGCAAACCTATTTGGATTATACCGGCGGAGGATTATACGCCGAAAAACAATTGAATGAGCATATGCAACTGCTGAAAAATAACGTGTTCGGCAATCCACACTCAGAAAACCCCACATCACGCGCAATGACTGAACTGGTAGAGCAAGCGCGCAAAGATGTGTTGCGCTTTTTCCGCGCAGACCCAAACGAATACACCGCTATTTTTACGCCAAACGCCAGCGGCGCGTTAAAAAGATC
>JAKAOI010000416.1 GCA_021812265.1 Chloroflexota bacterium
TCTTAAACATATCTGTTTGCAATGGAAGATGGCAGCTACATAAAAGAACTATAACTATATTCTCGTTTTCAGCGCATATATCAAACAGTATCTGGAAATGCCCTCCCCAAAAATTCAGGAGGCCCTCAAACTTACATGAATCACTCATTTGATAGCAGCAGCCGCAGCAAATTGCGCAAAAACCGCGCAAAAGCAAAATATGCCGCGGCTGATATGCGTATTACTGAAAACAGTCAATTTGTAGTTGCTTCTTTGCAAGATATCGCCTTGTTTCCCGGTAATACAGCAAGGTTGGAGCTAAATCAATCTATCCAAAACGCCGTTGAATACGCCATTAATAAAACAAATGGGCTTGTGTTTGCCACCGCAGTAAAACCTGCACAACTGCGATCCAACAGTGACGGCGAAACCGACCTTTTTTACCAGACCGGCACGATAGCTGTTATTGATTCGGTGCATCTGAATTCTATTGATTTTGAAGCGATTAATATTAAAACTCTTATGGAACCTAGCAGGCCGATGGTTATTCTGCGTGGCTTGCAGCGCGCAACGATTACAAAAATTACCCGATCTTCTTCAATATGGCTGGTTTCGGCGCATGTTGAATTACCTGCTGACGCAAAAACAACAAAAGCTATCTTTTTCATGCGCCACGCAAAAAAATTGTTTTCCGTTTTACTGTCTCACGGCTTGCCGATTGACCAAGATGGGGAAATTGATATCATGAAAGAAAAAGATCCCGGCGCATTTTGTGATAAAGTGGTCCCTATGATTAATCTTGCGGTTGAAGATCAGCAAGATATGCTGGAACTGTTTAACCCCGAAGAACGGTTGGAACGCCTCATAGAATATTTGCGCCGTGAAGTAGATGTCGCCGAAATGGAGCAGCAGTCGCAGCAAAAAGTGCAGCAAGAGATGGATCGCGGCCAGCGGGAATATTTGCTTCGCGAACAAATTCGGGTATTGCAGCGTGAATTAGCCGAAACCGATCCCAATCAGGGAGAATATGGCCAACTGCGCGTCGCAGCAGCCGCAGCGCAGATGCCGGAAGATATATATACGCGCACCTTGCGTGAAATTGAACGGATGGAATCTATGCCCGTTATGGCGCCGGAATATTCTATGCTGCGCAGTTATGTAGATTGGCTGATTACCTTGCCATGGCATAAGCAGACTACCGATAATGTAGATGTTAAAGCTGCGGAATCTGCCTTGGAACGCAACCACTATGGGCTGGCTAAAGTAAAGGAACGATTGATAGAATTTATTGCTGTGCGTAAACTGGCGCCAAAATCACGCTCCCCAATTATTTGCCTTATTGGGCCGCCTGGAGTAGGCAAAACATCACTCGGCAAATCGGTTGCTGACGCGCTTGGCCGTGTGTTTGTGCGGCTTTCTTTGGGAGGCGTACACGATGAAGCAGAAATTCGCGGGCACCGGCGCACTTATGTCGGCGCGTTACCGGGCAGAATTGTGCAAACAATGCGCCGCGCCGGAGTGATTAACCCGCTGTTTATGCTCGATGAAATCGATAAATTGACGTCGGACAGCCGCGGCGATCCTTCCTCAGCTTTACTGGAAGTGCTAGACCCCGAACAGAATTATATGTTTTCCGATCACTATCTGGAAGTCCCCTACGATCTTTCTCATGTCATCTTTTTCTTAACCGCCAATAATATGAACACCATTCCACATGCGTTGCTGGACCGTATGGAAATTATTGAGCTTCCGGGATATACCGAGCAGGAAAAACTGCTGATTGCTCGCGAACATCTCTTACCCAGAATTATTAAAGATCATGGTCTGGATCCTGCTAAACTTGTGTTTCAGGATGACGCTGTTCAGGCGATTATTCGCGAGTATACCTATGAGGCAGGCGTGCGCAATTTGGAACGCGAGATGAGCGCTGTTTTGCGGAAAATCGCCCGTAAAACCGCCGAAGGCAGCCGCGTCAAATTTATCGTAGACACCAAAAAATTGCCGCAATATCTTGGCCCGCCCAAAAATGCGCTGTTGGAAGCTGAAAAACAAAACGAAATAGGTGTTGCCATGGGGGTTGCTTGGTCTTCCGCCGGCGGAGATTTAACGCCGATTGAAGTTTCTGTGGCGCCGGGCAAAGGAGTTATCCAGCTTACAGGGTCTTTAGGGGAAACACTGCGTGAATCTGCGCAGGCCGCGCTGTCTTATGTGCGCAGCCATGCCGCTGAATTAAATATTTCCGATACTTTTTATGAACATACGGATATTCATATTCATTTGCCAATGAATGCGGTTCCCAAAGATGGTCCATCAGCCGGGACGCCGATAGCTATAGCAATTATTTCGGCGCTTACCAAACGCCCAGTGGTGTGCGACGCCGCTATGACCGGCGAAATTACTCTTCGCGGCCGTATTTTGCCTGTGGGTGGCTTGAAAGAGAAGTTTTTTGCGGCGTATCGCTCAGGTTTGCGCAGATTTATTTTGCCCGCTAAAAATCAGCATGATCTGCGAGATATTCCGGCAGACGCTTTGAAAGCGGTAAAAGTCATTTATGTCGAAGATCTCGCTCAGGTAATTGCTTTAACGCTTTTAAACGCCGATACATCTGAATTGCATGAATTTCTGCCTGCCGCAGCGGCGGCGCCTGTTGCGCCTCGCCATAAGCGGCTGCCGCATCTGCAAGATTCGGATATGCCTGTTGCGCATATTTCCGAAATCGGTGAATCCGCCGACGCGCAGTTATAAGGCCGCCATATAGGTCAACACCGCGCCGGAATTTTTTTTCACGTTGGCTGAGTGAATATAGATTGTTTACTGACCATATAGTCTGTTTTTGAAATATTGTTCAAAATCTGATATAATTAGGACTTTCGCTTGAAAGAAAAACACATGGTTCTCGTATCTGCAACAAAGGGAGGCCTG
>JAKAOI010000417.1 GCA_021812265.1 Chloroflexota bacterium
TTCTCTCTGCTCCCTGCGCTATATTATGCTCTCGGCTATTCTTATATGTCAGATATTGCTCTATTTCCTGCGCCACCCACACCGATTCATTCGATACCTTGCTCAGCATGACCACCAGCGCTTCCCTTGCCTTCAATTGCTTTTCGATAGCATATGCCCGGTTTGCAGGTTTGATAAATCTATCCACACATCGATTCCTCTCGCCCGCAATCGCATCGCGTAATCTGTGCATTCCTCATTATCCGCATGCGCATGGCTCATAAATGTCGTTCGGTACACTGCCATTATTTTGCTCTCCTGTCTTCTCGCTTTTTTTGCTTTATTTCTAGTATACCGTTTCCATCCCTTCTTTGTACACTGTTTTGGTATTTCTATAGATTTAGGACTCTCGCTTGCAAGGGAAACGCATGGTTCTCGCATCTGAAACAGAGGGAGGTTTGGGAAACACTCCAATCCCCACAAGGGACGCTGCCCATTGTGAATCCCCAATTTCTCAACACGATTCCAACAAGCATGTAAGCAAAAAGAAAAAAATATATATGACACTCCAATCCCCACACAAACACAACCATTTTTGAGTCTCTGTTGTATGCCGGGTGTTGTGTGATATTACCTCGAAAAAACAGCCTGCGCCGCGTCGGCGGTCGGGCAAAAGGTTGACAAAGCGGCCATGCAACGTCTACAGTTATTATGACGGCGCAATAAAAAATTCAAAAGGTAGTACATTACATGGCGGAGTTTTCATTAACCGAATTAGTTCCCGACGTTTTTGCCGCTTTCGGCGGCGTATGCAACCGAGGAATTATTGCCGCGGAAGGCAGCGTTGTTGTTATCGATTCCGGTATTAGCCCGGCAGAAGCGCTGCCGCTGCGCGAAGCTGCTCAACAAAAGACGGCAAGCGGCAATATCATTTTATTCAACACACACGAGCATTTAGATCACACCTTTGGCAATGAAGTGTTTCAGCAAGACACTATTATCGCGCAAGCGGCAGTGCGCAATGTGCTTGCCACGAACGGCGCAAAACAATTGGCTGATATCAAACAAAATCCGCAAATGGCCGAAAAAATTGGCGATATTCACATTACGCTGCCAAATGTGGTTTTTGATCAGCAATTAACGCTGTTTGCCGGCCCCACAGAAATACAGCTTATTCGCGTTGGCCCAGCCCACAGCCAAGGTGACGCAATTGCTTGGCTGCCCCAGCAGCGCATTCTTTTTGCCGGAGATATGCTGTTCAATACACTGGTTCCGGCTATGCCTCCCGGCGGTAATTCCCTGCAGTGGATACATTCATTAACCTACATAGAATCTCTCGGCGCTGAACATGTAATCCCCGGTCACGGCCCCATAGAGCCGCCGGAAGCTCTGGGCGCGCTGAAAAACTGGCTGAAAACGGCGCGCAGCCGTGTTGCCGCACTTTTAGACACCGGCGCAGATCGTGAAACAGTCCTTGCTCAAGTTGGAGCCGCAATGCAAACAGATTTTCCGCGCGGCGCAGAAAACCGTATGCCGATGGCAATCGGGCAGATCTACGCCGATATCGTGCGCGAACGTTCTGCTTCTTAGCGCATGAGCAAAAAGCGCTTTTGGGAAAGAAAGCGCCGGCGGTTCATAGGCAGCCAACGAAAACAATATTCGGGAACGGGCAGCGCGCCATCCGGTATGGCGCTATGTCCGCAACGGCAGTTTTACTGCGGCGAGTCTTACATATTGCATGCCGGCGCCGCCGCGCGCGCAGCATTCTACCTGCCCAACAGCGCTAATGTTCCGCCGCCTGCGCCAGCGCTTCACGCTCTTGTGGCTGCGAAGGTATCTGCCGTGAAGAAGTTATAAGAATAATCGCAGCCACAATCACTACGGCCGCCAGAATCGCGGTTGGCGTTAATCGTTCATTATCAAACAGTACGCCTAAAAAAACGGCGACTACCGGATTGACATATGCGTATGTGGATGTAAGCGCCAGTGAGGCGTTACTCAACAGCCAGATATAAGCGGTATATCCCGCCAACGAACCAAAGATGATCAGGTAAACCAGAGCGATGATTGACGACTGCGACACATGCGCCGGCTGAAAATGACTCCACTCGCCGCCAAATGCGCCAATCAGCAGCAGCGCCGCTCCCCCGGCCAGCATTTCTATTGCGGTTCCCATCGCCGGTGATTCCGGCATATCACTTTGCCGGGAAAAACCGACCCAACAGCCCAAAGCATTGCCGCCACAGGAATAAGCAATGTTTCAAATAGCTGTATTCCTCCTGTATTTTGGGTTAAATCCGGCGCCAGCAATATTCCCACGCCGATAAGCCCGATCAGCAATCCCGCCAAAACAACAATCGTGGGCCGTTTCCCATTTGGCCGCGCCCAATCCAGCAGCGTCATCCAAATTGGTGTTGTAGAAATCAATAGCGCCGCCAAACTCGAAGGAGCCGATTGCTCTGCAAATGAAATCAGCCCATTTCCGCCAACCAGCAGAAATAAGCCGGTAATGGCGGCGTTGCGCCATTGTTTCATCGTTGGTTTTGAAGATTTCATAATAACAGCGGCGACAAACGCAATAATGCCTGCCAGCAAAAATCGCGCGCCGGCCATCAGAAATGGCGGTATGGTTTCAACGCCAATGCGAATAGCCAAATAGGTTGAACCCCAAATAATATAAACAGTCACTAACGCAATAATAGTGTTCAAACCCTTTTTAGAGTGTGTTCCGGCAGCCATGAAAGGAGAACCCCCAAATGAGGAGAAATATGAGGAATATGACACAAGGTGGTATCATAGAAACTACCAATATATTGTATCGGTTTTTATACATTTCAGTCAACCATTCGACGAATTTTTTTCCTAATATCCGCCGGACAAAAGAGAAAAACACTCATATGCGATCATGTTTTACAGTGT
>JAKAOI010000418.1 GCA_021812265.1 Chloroflexota bacterium
CCCTGCCAAGGGGCATACTGCCCCTTGTATCCCCTGCTGTGGGGGAGAAATTGGGGACACCCCAAGTCTTGCCAAGGGGCATACTGCCCCGTGTATCCCCTGCTGTAGGGAGAAGTTGGGGACACCCCAAGCCCTGCCAAGGGGCGTGCCGCCCCGTGTATCCCCTGCTGTAGGGAGAAGTTGGGGACACCCCAAGCCCTGCCAAGGGGCATACTGCCCCTTGTATCCCCTGCTTTGGGGAGAGAAGTTGGGGACACCCCAAGCCCTGCCAAGGCGTGCCGCCCCTTGTATCCCCTGCTGTTGTGGTATTTTTTTGTGGGTGAGAAGTTGGGGGACACCCCAAGCCCTGCCAAGGGGCGTGCCGCCCCGTGTATCCCCTGCTGTAGGGAGAAATTGGGGACACCCCAAGCCCTGCCAAGGGGCATACTGCCCCTTGTATCCCCTGATTCAGCGCCGTTAAAAATATTATTCTTCCTCGAACGAATAATCCGATGTATTAATATGCAAGATACGCGCGTTCTCTTCAACATCTTGCTTTGCCTTTTCGGTGACTCCTTCGGGCATCGTTATTTGGATCTCCAGCGTAATCTCTACTTTTGCTCCGGGCAGTTTAGCAAGCGGTGACACAATCTCGTCGCCAATTTGACCCGCATGGGTTCCGGGACGCAACGGGTTGAGCTGAATAGAGCCATGAAAACGCCGCAATGGTTTTGGGGCCGCCGCTTCCGCATTAGGATGGGCATGCGCATCGGCGGCTGTTTTTATAAACGCTTGGCTTGGCTCTGCCATGCCTGTTGCAGAAATGCGCTCATCCATTGGCGCATAGTGTGTTTGCTGCTTGCGTTGCTGCTCCTCTCGCTCTTTTTGCCGCTGCGCGATAGCCGCCGCAGGTAACACTAACACTGCTTCACCATCAAATATCAGCGGGCCTGGCTCGCCGGGCAATCGCAGCCCCCTATATCGCTGCTCTTGTTCATCCCAAGCGTCGGCATACGCAAAACGCTCCTGTTCCCAAGTCATTTTTGCAGTACTTATCCCTTCACGAATGGCTCCCTGTATAACGTGCGGACCCTGGACACGAGTCAGGTAATAAAATTTGGCGTACATTTCCAGCAGGTCGCGGATTTTAATATGGTTGCCGTTCCATAACGGAATTTTGTCCATTTCTTGCCTAAGCGTAGAAGCGGCCATTTCTAAGATGAGTTGACCCTCTTGTTTCAGTAAATAACCGGCTCGCACCGCCAGCGGGAGAGTCGTTGTCGTTTTGGATTCCATCCAATCCGGCTCTTTTGCAGGTGATTCTTTAAATTTTGCCAGAACCCATTGATACGTTTCTTTCATCCGCAGATTTATTGTTTCGTCGGCTTCTTTTTTCTTTGTTTCGGCTTGCCTTTTCTGGAAAGCGTCCAGATTGAGTTCTTCCGTTTCCTCCAAAATGGAGTTCCAGGCAAGGTATTGCCGGGTTGCTGCCGCTAACTCATCTAAACGAAGTTTTTCCGGAGCCAGAAATGTAAGCGTGTTTTGCATGTAGCGCGGAGCATTCCCACGATTCTGGATAATCACATCAGCGCAGTCGATTGCCGGGTTTTTTGTGATTTTGGCGTTGTATGGCCAACGTGGCCCCAGCACAATAAGCCGGGTTTCCATCTCATCGGCAATCTCTGCTGTATTGCCGCGGTATATCACAACACGCAAAAAAAGACCGCGCTCATGAATATCTTTTTCCAGTCGTTTTACAATCTCATCATATACTTCATCATCTGTTTTCTGCGCCGCCCGATCTAACGCCAAACTTGCCACGCTGGGATTGGTTCCGTACCAGTAACGCTCATCGTCGCTATAGACAAAAGATGACTGATCGCTTAATCTGCGCAGGGCGTCGCCAAAAACAGACGGAGTTTCGGAAGGTTGCGCGCACCCCAATTTGATGTGTTTGTCGTTTATGCCTTTCAGTCGGTTGCCTTCAATCGGCGCAGATCCCATGAAGATAGTGCGGGCAACACGGCGAGTTACGGAGTTGCGGCCAAGATTCGGCGTGTTTTGATCTATTTCCAGCGGTATTTGGATGACATCTTTTTCAATGACTCGCCGCCAATGGTGATCCAGATAGTCCATGAAACGATTCTGCACATCCGATTCATCAAAAGGTATGGCCGCGGGCATAATCAGCAAACTGTTATCTTGCCGTTTCCAAAGAGTATTGATGACGGTTGCCATTAAGCGCAGCACGCCGCGCGTTTGCTGGAAGCGTTCCAGCATGGACCATTCATCATATAAGTGGTCGAATAGTTCAGGATGAAATGGGTAGGCTGACTCTAAGCGGCGTTTATAGGATTCTTCCGCGCAGCCGGCGGGAAATTCTTCTTTCTGGCTTTTGTACAAATTCATGTATGCGAGAATAACGGAGTCGCGCGCGTGCTTTAGCTCAGGACTCATCAATGGCTCGAACAGACGGCGGCGCACAATCTCATATCCTTCTTCCGTGCTGGCCGGACGCCAAGGAACCTGCACACGCTCAAAAACCTGTTTCAGCCGAGCTAACGCTTGTTTCCCGCCTTCTCCGCCGGTTTCAGTATCGGATGACGGCAAGCTGGCGACAATAAACGCGCGAGGAACCGCACGGGCGGCTTCGGTCAGCGATTGCGCAAATGATATGTTGGCGTCAAAGGAGCCGGCCGGCAATGTCGAACTTACATATAACTGGCGGGTATGCGTCACCCATTCATCAATCAGAATGATGCAGGGCTGCGCTTGCTCCAGCACCAGACGAATATTGTCCCCCGGATTGGCGCCGAATTGGTCGGATTCTGCAACCAGATGATACGCTCCCAATTGCCAAGCAAGCTCACCCCACAAAGTTTTAACAACTGTGCCATCTTTTTTTTTCGCTGGCTGCG
>JAKAOI010000419.1 GCA_021812265.1 Chloroflexota bacterium
ACACAGATGATGGCGCCGATCAACCAAATCCGTTTCCCAGCTCATTTGTTCCGCCATCGCAGCAGCAGCCACCACCCCCTCCGGTTTCATCTTTCACTGAACAAGACACCGGTAATATTGGCGCCTACGCATCGCAAAATTATGCTCCGTTCAACTATAATGGGGGATCGCAGCCACAAGCGTCGTATGAACAGCCACAGGAACCTGTTTATGAATCTCCGGTCTATGCTGGCGTAAATAATCATTATACAACCACAACCAGTGAGCCGACTACACCGCACAACGCGCAGCAGCTGCTGCAGGAAACACGCGCCCTGCTGGATAAACTTTCCTCTGAAGTAGCGTTGGCAAACGAAGGCTCTCAGCGGATCGTTACAAGCGTGCAATCTGCGCTGAATCAGCTTGGTTCATCAATGTTATCGATAGACACAGCTTCGCACAGAGCAGAATTGGCTGATATATCTCAGCTTGCTGATAAGGTTGCCCAAGCTCCCTTGGTTGACCATGTCGCTAATTTCTCCAAAAAATCGGCTGAAATCCGCGATATTGTGTCTGCGCACCAAAAGTTGCTTACGGCTGTTGAAGAGTTGCAGCGCCAATTAAACGTTATTGTACAGCAATATCAGTAATTTTCTGAGCTTTATCTTGCTTGCTTTTTAATCATTTTGCGGGGATATTCTGGCTTAATTCAATAGGCAGGTATCCCCGCTGTAATTGTATGGGGGCTGTTTTTGCTGATATGTGGCGTCTTTGTCAGCGAACCATCACTTGTGTTACCGATATGCTGCCGGTGACGCATGAAGGCGCTTCGGACAGGAGTTTTTTTCACGATCCCTATTTATGATTGAGCTGAAATATGTTTGCTAAATTGATATGTTTGAAGCATAGGAACACATATACACACAACCGGCAAGCTTATAAGGACAATAACTGCAATACTCTTATCGATAGGCAGCGCCAGTATACTACTACTTGCGGCGCTAAGAATGATTAAAGCCGCCGACCAGCGAATCAGCCACTTTGCTCCATAATGGTTTGTTTTATTCCAAATCTCATCTGATTGAAACGCCGATGGAAATCGGAAACCAAACGAAGCGTTACGTGATATTTCACCTTTCAGCAGAGGGAAACTCAAACTTATCAAGAGGATGCCTAAAAACACATTCATAGTAATTCCAATAATTATTCCGGCAAGCATCGCATGTTCCTCTTTTATGAAGAAGTATTTTGTTCTGTAATAAAATTGAGAAATCAGGACTTTCGTTTCAGCACGGAGAATTGGAGATGTCCAAGCCCTTGTATGGGGTTCTGGGGTGTTCCCAGACATCTTCAGGCGAATGTCCTAGAAATTATAGTCCGAAATCGTGCGCTACTCTTCTTCGTCACCTTCATCTTCATCTTCATCTTCATCTTCATCATTGTAAATGTTATATCTTGTGTCTGGTTCAAGCAGCTCGATATCTTGGATATATTTTGTTTTCGTGTTTTCTTGTTCATCTTCGCTAAAAACTCCTTTGGAAACAAGGAAGCGCAAAAATTCAAAATTATGGATCATTTTAGGAGTGATTGAAAGAAATGTATCCATCTCTCTGTTCGGTGTTTGTAAATAAAGTTCCCAAGCAGATTTTGCGTCTATTGTAGTATGCGCCATAAGAAGCGCCGCAATTTCCTGAAAAGTATTTGATTTTACCGTTGCGCGATAGTTTATTTGCAGGTACGCCGTAGCGTCCTGACTTTGGAATATATTTTTTTCGCGGAAAATGGCAAACTGTGTTTTAAGGAAATTGCCGCTTTCAACAAATAGATATTGAATAAATGTGCTATGCTGCACATGTTTTGCGGCAGTTTGGGTGTTTCGGGATAATAAAATATTTTTCTCGGCAATGGATTTACGCGGCAGCGTAATTTTTGCAGGGATCTTATTTCTGGTTCGCTTATGAAATATTTTCTCCCAAAAACTCTTTACTCTCAGTAACTTATCTTTCGGTTCACTTTGTGGCATATGCGCATCTGCAACTTTCCATAAGGCCTTTGGCAATCGACAAAGCGCCGCTGTACATAAAAAAACCTATATTTGTTTTCTTCAGCGTAACACTTTTAGCCTGCCTTCGTCAATCTATTCCTAAACATCCCAAGGAATAGGCATGGTGGCGCTGTTTCTTTTGCATTAATGATACGATAAAGGATAGAAAATACGTCAGCACAAGAGTGGGGTTTGCAGATTGCCGCGCGTCACGCAAAAATCTGCAGCAAAATGTATTCCCCGGTGGCAATTCAGGTTATGGAACCTATATCGCAAATATCTAAAAATGTATCAGGTATGAAAATTATGATGAACACCTCATTGAGAGAATTTTATAAACGACATGTGCGGTTATTTTATGCGTTGTATATCATTCTTGGCGCTGCATTTTCCGTAATTGGATATGTGCGCGCATATATTATTTCTGGTGGCGCCAGCCTCTGCGCTAACGACTTTGGCAATGTGTTTTTACCCAGCGCTAGTTTTGTAGCGGCAGGGCATCCTTTAGAAATGTATGCGGTGCGGGTTGGGTTATATCCCAACGCCAATGGCCCCTTAGGTGAAATGGTTATTGGCGGCTTTCTAAAAATTGGTTATTTGCTTGGTTTAGAGCGTATTGGTCAGCCATGCCAAATTACTACGCTGGAAATGTATTGGTATGATGACACTGTTACCTTACGGCTTTGGTTTATTGCTATTTTTGCGCTGTTGTATTTTGTATTGGTTTTATTGCTGTTAGATTTGATCCGAAAACGGAATGACCACACGTTCTCGCTTTTTGAGCAGGTATTTATTGCCATATTACTGATTGTCAGCCCATCAATGTATGATTGTTTGGTTTTTTACGGCCACTACGAAATTATTATTGAATT
>JAKAOI010000420.1 GCA_021812265.1 Chloroflexota bacterium
GCACATCATCTTCTGCAATATGTTTTTCAATATCCAGGCGGCTTTCTAGATCATCGCCGTCGATATATTGCATAACTAAGTATTGTCCGCTGTTATATTCAAAATAATCCCAAACCGCCGGCAAATTCGGATGACTGATTCCTGCAAGAATATTTGCCTCTAGCTGGAACTGTTCCTGCCCTTCCGGTGATTGATCGAATGTTTCCTTAACAGCGCATGTTCTCATTTGATATAAATCCGTTGCAACATATACTGCGGCAAAACCGCCGGATTTAATCAAGCGTTCAATACGATACCTCTTTGTGAGCATTGTGCCTGATGGGAGCACGCGATGAGACATATATGCGTTGTTCCTTCTTTTTTTCGCGAGTTTTTGGCTCTGTATTTCTTTGATGCGCAAACTGCGAAAGCTTTTTTACCGCCGTCGGTTCTTGCCAATTGCGCTGCTGCCGGTATGTGGTCGGACATCGCCGGTAAATTTATGTCAATTATGCCGTTGCCAGCACCTCAATTATTATGACAAGGTTAATAAACGACAACTCTCTCTACCATTAAGATACTACATAGAGCAATAAATGCAAGATTTTCCTATTTTCGGGGGATACCAAGCGGTATTTCAGCCAATTCTTTGGATATTAGACAGCGGCTCTAAAATTTCTTCGCCGGTATCCAGCCGAATAACAGCGGCGCGCGCTATTATTCCCGATGGGAAGCGCCTTTGCGCTACCGGAATCGCTTCCACAACCCCGCCGGATCCTGCGTAAGAGCCTTGCGTTATCCACACTCGCGATTGAACCGACACAATCGGGTCGGTTGCCCCCAATGGTGTTTGCCGCGCGTTTTCCTCAGAATATATCAATTCAGGACGCGCTCCGGAGAAAATATTGCAATAGCCGTTTATCAGCGCTGTTTGGCCGGATAGCGCAGAAAGCTGCCGGTAAATTTCTTTTGCCATCGGGCGGTTTTCAAATCCGTGGGCTAAAACAATTGTGAAAGGAGCCGGCTTAAACATATGTTGAGCGCCATCCAACAGCGCCGTAACATCTGTTTGCAGAAATTCATTGAGCAATTCCGGAGGCGCTCCTGCAGCAAATATGCCACCTGCGTGGTTTGTCAGCGCGGCGCGCAATAAATCTGCGGTGAGGCTGCCATTGAATACTGCTATGGCGTCGGGTGATATTACAGTGTTGGCGTTTATCCCTATTTGCGGCAGCATCTGTATTTTTCCGGCGCATGATGGGCCAAACCCCGCAAGCCCGTTTATCACCATAGCAGTTCCTTCAATAACAGCGCCAAATTCTGGAATGACACGCAGTACTTTGCCGCGGAACCCCGCCTTAACTGTTTGCTCAGTTTCTATGGAGCGCGCAATGATATCTGACGGATCAACAAGATCTCCGGCTGAAACCAGAACGGCGCCGCGCCCTTGCGATAATCTTCGTTCGCGAATAATATGTGTATTTGGCGCTACCGGCCACCCAAACGGATATTCCATAAATGAGTTTGCGTCTTTCTGTTAAAGGAGTTTATTGGGCCGCCAAGGTTTGCAGCCATAGTTTTCTTTGCGCAATATAATCTAGCAAATCGGTTGCTTTATCTTGTTTTTGCCCGCGTGTGTCAATGATAACACCCGCGTAACCGCCTTCAATCGGATTTTCTGTACGGGCAGCTTTTCCTGGGCCTTGTCCCACATCAACTCCCGGAGAAGGCTTTAGGGTTAGGTATGCGCGCTGTCCCTGCCCCAGCGGCAGTTTTGTAATGGTTCCTTCCGGCGCACTTTTTGCAAACACACGCCCATCTTCATATTCAATTTGGGCTTCTACCGCTGCGGCGCCGGCAGGCGGCGTTCCAATAGCGGTTACGCATACCCCAAGCTGAATCACAAATACATCGATATCTACCACATCAGCAGCGGCCAGCCTATCTAGTAACGAGGCGCCGCCAAGCGCGGCAAACATGTTCGCGCGGTCCAGCAATAAATTTGTTACCCCTGTTGGCTGCGCTGCGTCAATCAACATCAGCGCAGCTTCGGCGTATGTGGGGATGTGCGCAAAAACTCCTCCCGAGCCAATGATGATATCAGCGTATTGCGCCTCTGCGCCAATTTCGCGCACTATGCCCCGCGCCGCGCCAACCGCCAACGCGTGATCCATCTCCAGATCTTCCTGCTCTGCCGGAACCGTCCACGGGTGCAGCATGCGCCGCAGCGCCGCTTCCAGCATTTGTTCCGATGTTTTTTCTTCGCTGAGCATGCCCGCTAAACGCTGCGCGCCTTCTTTTCTTAAAACAGCGCCGGCTCCCATGCGAACACCGCTTAATGGGTTGCTTTTGGCAATCAGCGCTCCGGATGATGTTGCATACGCCGCCGTTGCCGCCGTGGCTCCAACACTGATTACCAGTGTATTCAGCTCGTAGCGTTGCGCAATAAATCGGGTTATTCGCCCAAGGGATGAAACTTCGCTTATCGGCGGAGCCGAAACCCACGAGCGGATATTGGCGTATCCGTTCATACTCGGTAATACTTTATTTTCGTATAGAGATAAGATACTGTCATGTAAAGGTTGATGTATTGAGTTTCGGGCATTGATAAACGTAAACTCAAAATTTGGAAACGCCGCACGGATTTTCATAGCGTCTTCTTGATATCCCAGCAGAATTACAGCCGGACGATATGACGACATCTCAAAAATACTTTGCAGCATTTTCAACTCGCTCTCTAATACCTGCTGTTCTTCCGGCGTCATTGGCCGTTCCAACGACGTTGCAATAAGTACACCATGCGGATTCCAGACACAGATTCCCGACATGACTTCTGCCAGTTTGGAGTTGTTGAAAATGGTTATTTCAACCGGTAAATTCAACCCTGTGGATGTGATGCGATTC
>JAKAOI010000421.1 GCA_021812265.1 Chloroflexota bacterium
AGAGGGAGGGGGGGCCGCTGCGATTCATTTCCTGCCAAATGCCGCGGGCAACTACATCCCGTGGGGCAAGTTCAGCTCCGGCAACAGCCGCCATAAACCGCTCACCGTTGCGGCCGCGCAAATATGCCCCTTCGCCGCGGACCGCTTCAGAGATGAGAAATGCGGCGTCGGTTGGGTTATTTGAAACTAAAATAGTGGGATGAAACTGCATAAATTCCAGATCTGCCAGCGCAGCGCCGGCGCGCCATGCCAGCGCAACGCCATCAGCAGTGGCGCCGACCGGGTTGGATGTTTGCATCCACAATCTGCCGGAGCCGCCATTTGCCAGCACAATATCGCGCGCCAATAATATATGCTCTTGCGCGTTATGGGTAAGATATCGCGCGCCGACGGCAGCGCCCGAACGGATGATAATATCGGAAACAAAAGCGTTTTCAATAACAGTAATGTTGGCGCGATGCTTTACCTCTTCAACTAAAGCGCGTTCAATTTCTGCGCCGGTAGCGTCTCCGTGAGAATGCAGAATGCGGAAATGGCTGTGCGCAGCTTCCCTGCCCATAGACACTGTTTTGCCGCCGATATGCGCAGTAAACGCCGCTTTATGCTGCTCATCCGGCTGATCAAACTGTGCGCCGGCGGCAATAAGCTGTTCTACGGCAGATCGCGCGTCATACGCGATAATATGCGCAGCCTCGGTGTCGCAATGGTCGGCGCCGGCGTGTAACGTATCTTGAAAATGGTTTTCGGCGCTGTCATATTCTCCCAATGCGGCAGCCATACCGCCTTGGGCATAGCGGGTATTACTTTCGCCGAAAGCGTCTTTGGTCAGCAAAACGGCGCGCATTGTTTTCGGCAATTGCAGCGCTAAAGCGGCGCCGGCAATGCCACCGCCAATAATAACTACATCCGCAGGTGAAATTTCGCTGGGGATGTTATTAGAATCTTGCGTCATATTTTTATACAGACTTTCTTTTGGTTCGGCTATGAACCAAATTGAAAAGAAACTTTGCGGATGCAAGCGGCGGATACCATTTCTGCAGCTTTCACGCATCAAAAGCGCTAAAATAGGCAAAAACCTATCTTGAATCATAAACCATTGATTGGGCCGGCGTTTTACAATCTTTACCTTGGAAGCCTTCGCCTGTTGTTCAGGTCTATTACAAAAACCATCATGCAACAGAAATACGGCGAAAATCCCCACCGGCTCCGTAGTTACTACTTCGTGTAAAAATAACACGAAGTAGGTTATGAAGATGATTATACCACGGCCCTGAAAGTTAAGACAAGATAAAAAGTTGCAATTGCGTTAAAAGATGGGAAAATTCCTTAAAAAATTTGTATGGAATTCAAGATCATAGTATAAAATATAAAGCGGGAAAATCGTTGGAAATCGTCGGCGATTTTCTGCTGCGTAACGGCAAATGCGAAATATCGGTATTGCCAAAGACCTGAGCGGAAATAAAGCAGAAGCAAGGCGCAGTGGGCAGCAGGCCCCATAACAAAGTGTAGGTGTTCCCAAAATACCTCCTTGCTCATTTTCAAGGTTCAGATCTATAATTGAAGTTTGGACAAATGGATGCAAAAAGTCATTGAAGCCGCTCTACGCCTGGATTTGTCGTTTTAGCATTCAGGCGTCACGAAGCCGCTTTAAATCAGGGTTTGTCAAATTTTGTCTAAACTCCAATCTATAAGGTAAAAACCCGAATCTAAAAAGAGGCAAACAAGCTGAACGCAAAAGGAAATAACAATGGAAATTGTAAAACAAACGCATCTGGTAGGAAATATGTTTTCTACCGCATACGTATTAGTTGATGATAAAACCGGTGTTACAATTATCGACACCGGTCCGGGCCATTTTGGCAGAAAAATTCTTGCATATTTAAAAACTATCGGCAGAAGCCCTGCTGATGTGTCGCGAATCATTCTTACACACCGGCACTTTGATCATATTGGCGGGGCAGCAGAACTGCGATCTGCCACGCGCGCCAAAGTATACGCTCACCCGCTCGACGCTCCGCAGATTATCGGCGCGGAACCGATGCGGTGGCCCAAAGGCGCGCTTGGCGCGGCGATGAAGGTAGTCGGTCCGATTGTATTTCCTTTTGCGCCATGCCCGGTAGACGAAGATTTAGCCGACGGAATGGAGCTGGATTTGGGAAGCCTTGGTATTCTACGAACAGTGCAGACCCCGGGGCATACAATTGGGCATTGCTCATTCTATCTGCCGGCGCGCAATATGCTTATTTCCGGAGACGCGCTGAATAACGCATCGGGCACTCCAAGCGCGCCAATGGATGCGGTAAACGATGATACACACATGACGCATGAAACGGTTTTAGCCATTGCGCAGAAGTTTTCCACCATCGAATCGCTGGTTTTCGGACATGGCGCGCCAGTTATCGGATCCGGAGCGCAGGCGCTGCAAAAATCCGCAGAGTTATCTGCCGCGGCGCTGAAAAAAGAGCAGAAGAAATAGGCGTTATTTGGCGGGCAATCAGCAGAGATGCGCACAGCGCAGCCGCTGCATACGCAGGATTTGGATTTGACCGCCAAAGTTTTTCTTTTTTTCGTAAAAGAAATAATCACAACCACACCAAAAACAGCTAAAGACTTGTGATAACACGCTACATATCGGTGTATTATTCAAAAAAGCAGATTTAACTATGCTCAACTAAACAGAGGCGCGTCATTTTGGCCCATAATATGCTTGGAAATTATGTATGTATACATATTCCTAATACTAGGGAAAGCACATACTGCTTTTCTTGCAGTATGTAATTTTTTTCATCCTCTTTTCCACTGTTTTATCTCTTTCAGACACAAACTTGACAACTGCAAATAAGATATGGTACAATTGTATAAAACTGTAG
>JAKAOI010000422.1 GCA_021812265.1 Chloroflexota bacterium
CCGCGGCGAAGGGGCATATTTGCGCGGCCGCAACGGTGAGCGGTTTATGGCGGCTGTTGCCGGAGCTGAACTTGCCCCACGGGATGTAGTTGCCCGCGGCATTTGGCAGGAAATGAATCGCAGCGGAGCCGCTTCGGTCTATTTAGATGTAACGCACTTAGATCCGGAATTTATTCGCCGCAGATTCCCCTCTATCACCCAAACATGCGCGGAGCGCGGACTGGATATTACGAAAGAAATGATTCCGGTTGCGCCGGCTGCGCATTATTTTATGGGTGGCGTTGCCATTGATTTAGATGGGCGCACAACCGTGCCGCGCCTTTGGGCCGCCGGCGAAGCGGCCTGTTCGGGCGCGCATGGGGCTAATCGGCTGGCCAGCAACTCACTGCTGGAAGGTATTGTGTTTGCGCGCCGCGCCGCCACCGCAATTGCGCATTCCACCGAATATAGCGGCGCAACTGATGAATGGCCCAATCACCCGCGATTGCCCGGTATTTTTATAGATCGGCCGGCCATATCCGTAAAGAAAGCTGTCCACCCGGAGCAGCGCGCCGAAATTCAGCATATTATGTGGAACCGTGTTGGACTGTTTCGTGATAAAAGCGGCTTGACAGACGCCGCGCAGTCCTTGCGCGCAATTGCCGCCGCCGATGAATTTGGCGGACATCTGCAATCCGGAGATTCTGTTATTCGGTCTTTAGAAACCGGAAACATGCTGATTGCCGCGCAGCTTATTACTGCCGCCGCCTTGGCGAGAGAAGAAAGCCGCGGCTCCCATACTCGTGTGGATTATCCGGAATCTGATATGTCGTTAGCCGGCGTTCGCTATTTTTTATCTCAAAACGCTGATTCTGAAGACGCAGCCGGCCACACTGAGCTTGCCGCAAGTGTGAACAGGAAGTAATACCATCTATGACGTACTCAGATATCCGGATTGATCCGGCCATTATGCAGATAATACGGTTTGCGCTTGCTGAAGATATCGGCCGTGAAGATGTAACAACCGCCGCTTGTATATCGGAAAAATCGTACAGCCGCGCGCAATATTTGGCCAAACAGCACGCCGTTATTGCTGGTTTATCTATTGTTGAAGCTGTTTTACACGAAGTAGACAGCAATATTGTTTTTTCAGCGCGCATTACCGACGGAGATGAGGTTTCGCCCGGTGAAGCGTTTGCTTTTGCGCATGGGCAGTCGCGCAGCTTGCTTACCGCCGAACGGGTTTCACTCAATTTTTTAACGAGGCTTTCGGGCATAGCTACGCAAACCCGCGCATGTGTTCGCGCAATTGAGAACACACACGCGCAAATTATTGACACACGTAAAACAACCCCCGGACTGCGTGTTTTAGAGAAATATGCTGTGCGCGCCGGCGGCGGCAAAAATCACCGTTTTGGTCTTGATGACGGTATTTTAATTAAAGATAACCACATTATCGCCTGCGGCGGCGTTGCTCCCGCTATTCGCAAAGCTCGCGCGCATGCGCATCACCTGCTGGCTATTGAAGTGGAATGCGACACATTGGAACAAGTTCGCGAGGCGCTGCCCGAACATCCCGCTGCAATATTGCTGGATAACATGAGTATCGAGCAATTGCGCGAAGGTGTCGCCATCATTCGCGCGCATGATGAACGGATACGCATCGAGGCGTCAGGTTCTATGGGGGTAAACCCTGAAAAATTGTACGCGGTGGCCGAAACCGGCGTAGATTTTATTTCAATTGGCGCGCTGACTCATTCCGCGCCGCACTGCGATATATCATTAGATTTTTTGCTTACTGAGGTTTGATATGTCTGGCGATATAGTTTGTACGGAAAGCGGAGAAGATGTCATTCTTCCCATATTAACTGAATGGCGCAAACAGCAAAATGAAGCTGTTGCGCGCGGGGACGCGCATGCGCCAAAACACGCCGGCGCCCGCCGCGCAGATATGATTCCGCAAGAATATATTGCGCTTACCGCCGCTGAACTGGACGCGCGTATTACAGAGGCGAAGCGTCAATTGGGCGATCGCGTGGTTATTCTTGGGCACCACTACCAGCGTGATGAAATTATTAAATTTGCCGATGCGCGCGGCGATTCTTTTAAATTGGCGCAATTCGCGGTAACAAAATCTCAAGCTGAATATATTGTGTTCTGCGGCGTGCATTTTATGGCGGAAAGCGCCGATATATTAAGCGGCCCGCAACAAAAAGTTATTTTGCCGAATCCTGCCGCAGGGTGTTCTATGGCAGATATGGCAAATGTCGCCGAGGTGGAAAATTGCTGGGAATCACTTGGCGGCCTTGGCGCGCTGGATCCTTGGCCGGCTGAGGATGGCTCGGGCAGGCAGTTAGCCGGCGTTATTCCCATAACCTATATTAATTCCGCCGCTGCGCTGAAGGCTTTTTGCGGTAAAAACGGCGGCGCGGTATGCACATCTTCCAACGCGAAAAAAATTCTTACGTGGGCTTTTGGGCAAGGCCGGCGCGTGCTGTTTTTCCCCGATGAACATTTGGGCAGAAACACGGCTTTAAGCATGGGTATTTTACCGCACGAGATTATTGAATGGGATCCGCGTAAAGATTTTGGCGGCTTGCCGGATGATGTGGATTTTAGCGCGGTTCGCGTTATTTTATGGAAGGGCTTCTGCTCCACGCACCAACGGTTTACAACAGAACAAATTGCCGACGCGCGCGAAAAATATCCCAATGTTCAGGTGATTGTACACCCCGAATGCCCGCATTATGTTGTGGAAAAAGCCGACGCATATGGATCTACCGAGTTTATTATTAACGCAGTGAATCAAGGCAAACCCGGCGATGTCTTTGCCATTGGCACCGAAGTAAACATGGTGCGCCGCATGGCCGCCGAACACCCGTGTTT
>JAKAOI010000423.1 GCA_021812265.1 Chloroflexota bacterium
GATCTGCCGATTTTTGCGCAAACGTGGGGCTTGGATAGGTATATTGCTGCTAACTGCCATTTCACTGATGGCAATTTTGGCTCCAACTATTACTAAAGGGATAGACGCATATCACACCTTTATTTTCCAGTTTGGTTTTCATCAGGTTGCCCCAACATTTGATAATTTTCCTGTCGGTTTATTTGGGTATACCTCGCCGCCATTTTCGCAAAGCGTGTTTTCACAAACTGTGTATGGCGCGCGCGTATCTTTGCCGCTAGGCTTTGGAGCGGCGTTTATTGCTGTAATTTTAGGCGTTGTTATTGGCGCAGTCAGCGGGTTTTTTGGTGGATTAACTGAAACTATTCTTATGCGACTGACCGATATTTTTTTAGCGGCGCCATTTTTGCCTTTAGTTATTGGCGTTTCAATTACTATGCAGCAAGTAAGGACTCCACTGTATTTTACCTTGCTGTTTGGCTTTTTGGGCTGGGCGGAAATAGCGCGAATTGTACACGCTGAAGTGATAGTTATTTCAAATAAAGAATATATTGAAGCTGCGCGATCCCAAGGAATTTCTGAATTTCGCATATTGGTAAGACATGCTTTGCCGCAGACCGCGCCAATTATTATTGTTTGGGCGGCGCTATCGGTATCTTCTTTTATTTTAGCGGAATCTACAATAGATTTTTTACAGATTGGGATAACAACTACACAAACTTGGGGAACTATTATCTTTAATGGTGTGCCGTATATTCTTGCAAACAATTGGTGGTGGATAACATTTCCTGGGTTATTTATTGCTTTAACTGTTATTGCGCTGAATTTAATCGGAGAATCACTGCGAAGTTCTATAGATTCTGGAAATTAAAGATATAGCGTCTATATCTTATCAATGAGCTGAGTAGAAGCAGGGATAGAGGGGGCAGTATGCCCCATGGCGGGGATTGGGGTGTCCCCAAGCCTTCCTTTGTCTTGTTCAAGGTTTGGGTCTATGGCGCCGGCGTAACAGAGTAGCTGAGTAGAAACAGGGGTACAGGGGGCAGTATGCCCCATGGCGGGGATTGGGGTGTCCCCAAGCCTTCCTTGTCTTGTTCAAGATTTGGATCTATGGCGCCGGCGTAACAGAGTAGCTGAGTAGAAGCAGAGATACAGGGGGCAGTATGCCCCATGGCGGGGATTGGGGTGTCCCCAAGCCACCCTTTGTCTTGTTCAAGATTTGGGTCTATGGCGCCGGCGTAACAGAGTACACTGAGTAGAAACAGGGGTACAGGGGGCAGTATGCCCCATGGCGGGGACTGGGGTGTCCCCAAGCCTTCCTTGTCTTGTTCAAGATTTGGATCTATGGCGCCGGCGTAACAGAGTAGCGGCAACGAAAAAGAAATGAGGAGAAAAATTATGACCGACGAAGTGAATATCAGGCCAGCAACTGCCGCAGAAGAGCACATAATTATTTCTTTACTGCGCGAAGTTGCGGCAGATATGCAAAAAAAAGGAATAGAGCAGTGGATCCCCGAAGAATTTACATCGGAAAAAATACAGCAATGGCTGCGTGATGGAGACGTTTTACTGGCCTTTTGGCAAAATAAACCGGCAGGATGTGTTGCATTGACCACAAATCCCGATCATTTATGGGCAACTCATCCCAGTCTTTCAGTCTATTTAAGCAAATTAGCGGTAGATATTGCGCTGCGAGGAACGGGTATCAGTCAAAAACTACTGCGCGTTGCGGAAGACTGGGCAGCGCACAGAAATATCTACACCATTCGGTTAGATTGCTGGGCAGGCAATGTTCATTTGCGCAAGTTTTATACCGAACAAGGATATAGTCTTATTGCAATTGCGCCTGAAGAAACATGGCAAGTTGCGTTATTTGAAAAGCAGTTTAGCTGACAATATTTTAGAAAAAGCGCCGCTAGGGAAATCATTTGCCGCCGCCGATATACTAATCTATAGATAAAGCGCATAGATGGATAATTCGGTGGTAGGGATGTTTTTTATGAGTTGGCAAACACAAAACAAACCCCATTTTATAAAAGATATTGAAAAAATACGCACACATCTGCTCCACGGCGCAGCGCATGATGAAACATCACGCAATAAATCGGTAAAGCGGCTTTCACAGCGGCAAAAAATTGTCCGCTTTATGATCGTTTGCTGTATTATTTTTCTGTTGGGTGTTCCACTGGCCGCCGCTATCGATTCTGGCGTGCAGCAATACACGCAATTGCAGTCACTGGCTTTGCGCGGAGAACAAGATATGCTGCGCATTACAACAATTATCTCTGCGACAGCCGCGCAGCAGAAAAACAGCTCGTGGCTGAGCCGCGCTCAGCAGATTTTGCAGGGGCCGGCCGCCGCCGAAATTTTAAACAGCAGCGACGACGCCTATGTTGTGTTCAGTTCTATTGATTATCAAATTCAGAATCACACCGGCGCGCTGAATATGTTATGGCTTACCCCATTCTATAATAAAGCGCTTTCGTTGGATGTTGCGGTAAAAATTGGTGTTGATGTATCGCGCATGCTTTCCGCAATACTAGCAAACGCCAAGTTATTGGTTCCGCTGCTGCAAAAGCCGCTTATTTCGTCTTCTGAAACGCACATCTTCACCCCTGCGTTGTTTAACGCGCTCAGTGTCATCGCGCCGCAAATTGTCACCAGCGTTGCAGATCTGCTTGTGCGATTGCCGCAATTGCGCATTGCAGATCTGCCGATTTCTGCTCTGCGCCAAAAGGAAATTGCCAAAGCGCTGCCAATGGCGGAAACACTGCTGCCCTATTTTTCAACTCTGCTGCAAAATCTTTCGGCGCTTCGATGGATTTTTGGGGTAGACGCGCCGCGAACATATCTATTTATGACGATGGATCGCGCAGAATTGCGGC
>JAKAOI010000424.1 GCA_021812265.1 Chloroflexota bacterium
GACGTGGGCTCTTCCTATCTTTGAACAAGGCGGAATTTTCCTAGATATTGATTGGTAGCGCGCTGTTGCAGGCTATAAGAATACCCCTTATAATTGGAGTATTCTTATTTGCCGATACAAAATATATGAAACATATTTTATATACTTGTTTCATATAGACTCCAGCAAACATAAGCAAAATGAAAGGCTTAACTAAATTGGATACAATTAAATTGAATGATCTGCGCCGGCAATATGGTCCACTGCGCAATGAAATACTTTCTGCGCTGGACGCCGTGTTTACTGATATGAATTTATTTTTAGGACCCAATACTCGCGCATTCGAAAAAGAGTGGGCAGAATATTGCAATACCGCCCATGCTGTTGGTGTTGATAACGGCACCGACGCATTAATTATCGCATTGCGCGCCTATGGCATTGGTAAGGGCGATGAAGTGATAACCCCTGCAAATACATTTGTAGCAATTGCCGAAGCTATTCACGAAGTTGGGGCAACACCAGTTTTTGTAGACATTAACCCGGAAACATACAATATTGATGTTGAGGCAATGAAAGCTGCCATTACATCCCATACAAAGGCCATTGTGCCGGTTCATCTGTTTGGTTTAGCGGCAGATATGGACGCTATTTTAGAAGTTGCCCGCCCCAAAAATATTTTAGTTATCGAAGACGCCTCCCAAGCCCAAGGCGCAAAATATAAGGGAAAAAGAGTCGGCGCGCTGGGCGATTCCGCCTGCTTTAGCTTATATTACACCAAAAATCTTGGCGGCTACGGCGAAGCGGGAATATTTACAACAAATAACACTGAGATTGCCAATACATTTGCTTTGCTGCGAAAACACGGTGAAGAGCCGAAATATCATACTGTTATTTCTGGCTATAACTCCCGCCTGGATGAAGTGCAATCTGCTATCCTGCGTATTAAACTTCCGCATTTAGAAGAGTGGAATAACCAGCGCCGGCATTGGGCGTCTGTATATACCCGAGAATTACAAGATGTCGTTGCAACTCCTAAAATTCCGGATAATTGTGAATCGGTATTCTATGTATATGTTATTCGAACTCCACAAAGAGATGCGCTGAAAGAAAAGCTGCTGGCTGCCGGAGTAGAATCTGGTATACATTATCCTGTGCCCCTGCACCTTCAGCCAATGTGCCAAGAGTATGGCTATAAAAAAGGCCAGTTTCCTGTCACAGAAAAATACGCCGCCGAAATTCTTTCTTTACCCATGTTTGCTGAACTGACGGAAGCAGATGTTCAGCGAGTATGCGACGCCGTAAAAAAATCCATATAAAACGGCGGATATACTTTCGGCTTCTACCCTTTTTTGGGGTAATTCAGCACAGATATTGGCGGCATATAAGCCGCCAATATCACGTTACAAGATGAGAATTTTGCGCCACAAACATCATTTGCGCGCAATAGCCAAAATCGTTGTTGCATTATACATTTTGTCATGACTAGGATACTATAGAATAAAGTACTCTCCAAATAAAAAGGATTCTGAATGACTTCAATTGCTTTTTATTGTCAAAATACCAATCCCAAACAGGCTCAAATTTTAGCTAGGCAAGCAGAAACACTAGCGGCAGCCGGTTCGGATGTTACAATTTATGCCCCTACTTGGCCAGAATTAGCGCATGAAATTTCTCACAGCCGGATTAAAATCATTTCTTTGGGAAAGCCTGCCGGTAAAAATATCATTGCGCAACTCATATTTTGGATTTATGCCGGTATTATTATTTCTATTGCTCAATTTCGGCGAAGATTTCATCTGATTCAAATACAAGCAAATTCCAATATTTTTGTATTATCAACCTATTTAGCGCGTTTTATGGGCGCTAAAATTGTGCTGAACTTATCAGTTCCTGAACCGGAAAGGCTGCTGGCTGAAGAAAATATCCGCACAAATAGCATGCGCATAAAAGCAGCGTTTTTTTTTGAAAGCATCGTTGTCAATTACGTAGATTTTATTATCGCGCCCAGTGAACCAATACGCGATAAGCTGATTAATCGGGGATGCGAACCGGATACGATCAGTGTTATCTACCAAGCGCCGGATGACTCATATCTATTGCATTCCACTCGTGTTGATAAACATGCTTCTATGGCAGAAAGGTTCCTTGTCATCAGTTATTCCGATGGCAGTGAAGCAGTAGATTATGAAACCATGTTAAACGCTTTAAGCGTTGCCGCAGCAAAATACCCTCAGATATTGCTATGGATGGTTTGCCCTCAAGAAAAATCTGAAGAAATTAAATATCTTATTCGCTCAAAAAACATAACTAAAAATGCGTTGTTGCAAACTTCAATGAAAAATGAAGAAATTCCGGTATTTTTAGCTCAAGCAGACGCAAATATTGTTGCGCTGCGGCGCAACCAAATCACTGATATTACTTTTTCCCAATATCTGCTGCAAAGCTTGCAATTTGGCATACCTACAATAACAACCAGAACATTATTGACAAGTTACTATTTAGATGAAAGCGTTATACAATCATTTGAAGAAGGTGACTCAGCAGAGCTGGCAAACAAAATTACAACGCTGTATTCAGATGAATCACGCAGATTGCGTATGCGCAGCCGAAGCAAAGATTTTATCACTAAAATAGACTGGAGCCGAGAACGCCATCGCTATGCCTCGATATTGCTGACAATTGCCGCAGAAGATACATCATATTATTCACGAACGCCAGCAGAAGCTGCTGGTTTTTCCCAATTTGCGCGCCAGCAAAAAGCTGCAGCGCATGCGTTTCGCAAGGCGTCTTTGGAACAAATTTTACAAGATCCGTTTCAAGGCGCAACAGGCAGCCAATTTATGCAAACACCCACTTCCGAAGATTCTGCAGTAT
>JAKAOI010000425.1 GCA_021812265.1 Chloroflexota bacterium
CTTCGGTTTGGTTAGTTTCTGATAATTGTTTGGCTAAATCAGCGCCAACTCTGCCGCACCCGGCTATACAAAATTTCATAAAAGCAGCTCAAATTCTCAACAGTTACATAAAATATTTTTTCAAGGCGAGACGCCAAGCTTAAACATTATAACACACATATTTCTTGTGTAAAATAAGAAGAAAAAGAAGAAGAAAAAGAAAAGGCGGCATATTGCCGCCTTTTCACCTTAGAAATTACGGATTAAGGCGTTGATTAATCTCTTAATCTATCTAGTACTTTCGGGTTGCGCAGCTTAGCGAGCGCCCCCGCCTCTATTTGTCGGACTCTTTCGCGAGTGATCCCTAATTGTTTGCCCACTTGTTCCAGCGGGTATGAATGGCCGTTGCCTAAACCGAAGCGCAGCTCTAAAACGAGTTGTTCGCGCGGTGTTAAAACGTCTGCCAGCACATCGCGAACCTCTTGCGTAAGCGTGTTGGCTGTGGCAGATTCTTCCGGCGACGCGCTGGCGTCATCGGCTAAGACATCGCCAAGTTCTTGTTCTTCATCCTCCCCAACGGGTGATTCAAGCGAGATGGGCGCTCCGGGAGCGGATTCCAATTCGTGGAGTCTGTGAACTTCGATACCGACGGCGTCAGCTAGTTCCTCATCAGTTGGTTCGTGGCCCATTTCTTGGATGAGGCGCTGCCGTTCGCGGCGCACGCGGTTCAGTGCGGTATTAACATAAACCGGAAGCCGGATGGCGCGGCCTTTATCAGCCACAGCGCGGCTGATGGCTTGGCGAATCCACCAAGTAGCATGGGTGCTGAACCTGTGGCCGCGGCGCCAGTCGTAGCGTTGCACAGCGCGCATCAGCCCGATGTTACCCTCTTGGATGAGGTCTAACAAAGTAAGGCCGCGGCCGACATAGCGCTTGGCGATGCTGACGACAAGCCGGAGGTTAGCCAGCATAAACTTGCGGCCAGCCTCTTTGTCTCCGCTTTCAATGCTTTTAGCCAGCTCAATTTCTTGAGGATGTGTAAGCATAGGCACCCTGCCGATTTCTCGGAGATAGGCCGTAATGGCGTCAATTTCTCCTTCGCTGTGGCTGTCTGTATCGTTTGTGTTATCACGCCCGCGATACTGGCGGCCAAATGCGAAATCACTTTCATCTTGAAACTCCAGGTCGGAGTCAGTTGTATGGTCCATATCGTTTTCAACCTCATCAGGGTCCCCGTAATCTTCAATACACAGTTCATCGAAAGAATCTTCCTCTATGACTTCGATATCTTCCTGCATAAAGCGGTCGATAGCTTCATCGATATTCTCGAATTCCTCGATTTCAAAGGTATCATCCAGTGTCGGTTCGAACCCGTTAACCGCCGCTGAATCTTTATTCAAGTTATCAAATTCGCGTTGATATGCTGCCGCAATATCCGTTTGCCGCACCCATCCCTGACTTTTGCCTTCCATAAGAAGCTGGGAAAGTGATTTTACACTTTCCTTCGACGCCTTCATTACTGGAGGCGTTTTGCTTTGAACCGGATCAGCCTTTTTTTTGTGTTTGTTGCTGGCCGCTAATTTTTTCTGTGACATTGTTTTCATCTTCCGCTTTACTTCAATAAAAATAAAAAATACCATATTTGCCTGGCCGATAAGACGCTTACTCTGCCGAACCGCTTTACAACAACTCTTTTCATACTTCTGGCAATTTCTTTGTAAATATGATATACATACCAATAGGCATAGTTATGCTATAAATAAAAACGCATAAGCAGCCACATTTGTTGCGCCAGTTTTTATTTTAAACAGAAGGCGGGGCAGAATGACCATTTGGAGATATCTCCAACATCTATATATACTATAGACTACTCTCCAAATGTTGATAATTGGCGGTGATAAGCCAACTTTCGGCTTCATTGCATTGTTTCTCATGTGTTGGAGAACGGGTATAATCATAGAACACGCTTGCGATCCTTGCATTTGCTGTTTAGCAAATGGAATTGCAAGTTTGGCGCCAATAACTCCGTATGAGATAGCTTTGCATGACATATTTTTACATTGGATATTATAACATAAAAATTGCTAAAAGATGAGGTTATAGTACGCTTTTCTGACTGCTATTTTATGGTATTTTTTCACTATTTTACATGTATGTATGGCGTAAACTTACTGGGTTTCTGCTGTATTGTTCTTTTTGGTGCGGCTCTGCCGCGTTTCTGGGCAGATCCAAGGCAATCTGCCGTATAATCAGCATAAGTGAAGAGATATGTTTCATGAAAAACATGTCGCTTGCATTTTGGCTGAGCATGTTGGGGGATGTGTTCTGGGGCTTTGCGCTTGACGCTGCATAACAGCTTGTAACTTCGTTGCCGCGTTCAGGCAAAAGTCCTATATAGCGCTGTATTCCGGCGCAGATAAAATTATGAAAGAGGCTTTCATCGTGGGGAAGGATAAGTCACTCGATAATTTATGGCTAGCGCAAACGTTGTTTGATATCGGCGCGGTTGAATTCGGTGAGTTTTCAATCAGCCATTCTGCGGCAAAGTCACCTATTTTTATTAATCCTAAAAAACTTGTCAGCAATCCTATGGCTTTGCGTGTCGCCGCCACCCTTATGCAGCAGGAGATCGAACTTTCACAAAACCTGCGCAGATCGCGCATAAGCCAGTTTGAAGTTGTTGCTGGCATCCCGGTGGGAGGCTTGATTTTAAGTGTCGCTTATACTTTGCAAACATCCACTCCAACTATTTATCCGCGTATGCAGCAGCAAGGATCCGGACAACGCGGTATTGAAGGTAAATTTCAGCCCGGCGCCCGCGCGCTGATTATAGATGACCTGATTACCACCGGCGGCAGTATT
>JAKAOI010000426.1 GCA_021812265.1 Chloroflexota bacterium
CAAATTGATTATATCGCATCGCTATACCTTTGTCAAGTGTCAATGCCCCCGATTTGGCAGTTGCCTTCCCATGTTCCTCTCATTCCGCTCTCATTCACCTCTTTCATCCCTGCATTCTCCTGCTCTCATCCTCTTTTTGCGCGCTTTGCGCGCTGCTGTTTTTTCGCTGATTTTACCCTGCGCTATAGTCCTAGATGGTCCTATTCCTTAGCTCCAACTCCCTTTTTGCTGCTTGATGGCGTGCGGAGGTATTCTGCCTCCCTCTCAAATTTTTTTTGTTTTTAAAGTTAACTGCAACACTATTTATTTGTTCATGAAGCGCAAATTTATGCTTTACATATATACATAATCATGATACACTTTTATAGAGCCTATAGTAAAAATCGATATAGTTGTTTACCAACGAAAAACAGAGAACGGACAGAAAATAGCGCGCATTATAATATTAATGGGATGAAGATTTTTATGTGCTGCGCCTAGTGAGGGGCCAGCGATAGGCATGTTTTTTTTGCGCAATGTCTGTGATATATCTTTATAGATCTTCTTTCATCAGTGTTGGGTACAATTCATCATTATATCGATTACGTGAAAGTTCTGGAAATATTTTTATATTAAACGGAGGTATGGTTGTGTCTCAAGCAGTTACCACAAAAAAGAAGGACACCGATTCCAGTAAGTTAGATCTGATGAAAAGCAGCAAATTATATGTTACGCTGTTTATAATATGTATTGCGGTAGTTGTGGCCATAACCGGTTATTCTGGTTATGTATATGCTTATAACATAACAACGCTTTCATTGCAGCCATCTTCATGGCTGGCTATTTTTATTGCACTGCTGTTTTCAAGTTGCAGTCTTGTCACAATTTTTATTATGTCGCTTTTCATTGCGCCAAAATCACTTGCTGAAACGCCGGATTTGGATGAACTTACTAAAAATTCTGTTGCCGATTTTATGAAACGAGATTCGGAAAATATTCGGTACTTAGATCCTAATGATATACTTGAAAAATCTTTTGAATATGCGCGCGGCACAGCCGATCAGGCAATGGAACACAGATTAACGACCGTTAATTTCTTTTTGCTTATTGTTGGCGGCGCAGGTTCCGGTGTTGTTGCGTTGCTTGCTGCGCCTGTTAGCGACAGATCTTTGTTGGAAGTTGGCGCTATCGGTATTTTATGGGTGATATCGCTTATCGGCTGGCTGATGCTGATGCAGCTGATACGCCTGCGCATGGCGTGGTTTGAAAGTGTTACGGAAATGAATTCAATTAAGCGATTTTACTTTAAATTTAGCGAAACATTTTCGGAAAAATATTTAACACAGGCGTTTTTCTTTAAACCAACAACCGTGCCTATGCCTTTTAAACATTGGAACGTATTCCATTTTTCCGTTATTTTAATTGGTATACTAGATGCGTCTTTGTTTCTTGGCGGCGCCATGTTGCTTAGTTTGCATACCCAAGGCAGTGGTTTTGTAGTGATTCCCTTCTTGGCGATGTTTGTTATTATTTTATTGGCGCATTCATGGGTTTATGATATTCAGCTGCGACGCGCATTTTGGCGCAAAAGCAAAATAAATGAAACAAATCTTGAAGAAAAATAGAATTTATCGCAAATATTTTTTGCGGCGGCTCATTTTAGGAGGAAAACGATGAATAATTCTCAGCCTTCACAAAACAACGATTCAGAGCGGCGAATCTCATCAATGTATATTTATACCGGCCGAGTGGTTACGTTACGAATTGATGAGATCCGTGAAAATGATGGTACTTTGGGAAAACGAGAAATTATTGAACATAAACCGGCGGTGGTTATTTTAGCGTATGACGCTGTACGTGATGACCTGCTGTTTATTGAACAATTTCGTGACGCAACAGGACAATCTTTGCTGGAAGTACCCGCGGGGTTAGTAGATGGCCAAGAAGCAGCAGAACAAACAGCGCGCCGTGAATTGTTGGAAGAAACCGGTTATGAAGCGGAATCGTGGAGACAACTGGGAGAGTATTATACATCACCCGGGTTTACTGATGAAAAACATTACCTGTTTTTAGCAGAAAATTTGCGTCAAGTAAGCGGTGTGCAAGACACTAATGAAATATCACGTTTAAGGCATATTTCACGAGCTGAGGCTATGAGTTTGGTAGAGTCTGGCGGTATTGTCGATGGTAAATCTATTCTTGCTCTGTTCCGACTTGAGTATCTTCTGAAATAACGTGGATATAAGGTAATTTCAGAACACATCTCAACGTATATTTTGTGTTGTTCCAGCTTGAGCATTCTATATAATAAAATTGTACTATGACATTTGGGGCACTTCTATTTACCTAACACAAGAGGTAGTGATATGCTTTCTTAGAGTCAGAACAAGTTTCGTCAAGATTTGAGTTTGTCTAAATGGATTGGAAGTCGTAAACATGCAGTGTGTGAATTGTGGACATGATCGCCCAAAAAGAGGAAAATGCCCCCATTGCGGAGCCGAAGCAGAAAGCCAGGAAAATCAAGGGAAACATTTTTCTTCGCTTCGCGATTGGCGTGATCAGTCACCCGATACAGGTTCGGGAACGCCACAATCATCAAATCGCACTGCTTGGCAAGATCCCCGCAGCCAAGGGTATGATCCACAGACACAAACGCCTTCGCGGCCGCGTGGCAATCCCAACAACTCAAACTGGGGCAGTGAAAGCCAAACGCCTTCGCGGCCGCGTGGCAATCCTAACAACTCAAACTGGGGCAACGCCAGTCAAACGCCTTCACGGCCGCGTGGCAACCCAAGCAGCACAAGCTGGGGCAGTGAAAGTCAAACGCCTTCACGGCCGCGTGGCAACCCAAGCAGCACAAGC
>JAKAOI010000427.1 GCA_021812265.1 Chloroflexota bacterium
GTATCCGGCCGGCATGTAAAACTCGAAACCATGGCTTATCTGCGTGCGGGTTTTGCGGGAACAGGCAGTTTCGGCATGTTTGGCATAGGCAGCGTGTCAATGCTCTTGATCTTTGATATATGCCGCGGTCAACAGAAAGATACAGCCCTTGTAGGTAAACGGCTGGTAAATAGCTGTTAAAGTTGCTTACCCGCCGTTTAGATTGAATGATAACCGTGAGGAGCCAGCAAAATTACTTCTTATTCGCTGTCAGCGAACTGACAAAATAGAATATTTTACATCACCTTTGGGGGTTTTGGCGATAACCGTTTCACCTTTTTTGCGATTCAGCAATGCGGCGCCAACGGGAGATTCAGTAGAAATATAATTGCGCCTAGGGTCGGCTTCATATGTGCTTACGATGGTAAATACCCTTTTGACGCCTTCCTGATTTTCAACTTCGACGGTAGACCCGATATGAATTTGATGTGAATCGGTGCTTAATTCAAGTGTGCCGGCGCGGTTCAGCAAACTGGTTAATTCGCGGATTCGCCCTTCAATTCTTGCCTGCTCATTTTTAGCGTGTTCATACGCCGCGCTTTCACTAATATCGCCGCCTTCTTTTGCGTCGTGTATTTCATTTGCAATCATCGGGCGCTGCACTTCAATAAGATCTTGTAATTCTTCCTCTAATTTCATCCGGCCTTCGGCGGTTAACAGGGGCTGGCCCGAACCGTTTGCGTCATGATGCGACATAAGCAAATTCTCCATAGTAAAATTGTTTCTCAGAAATCCGGAGTTGTTGCCGGAATATCAAAAAAATGTGTACAGTAAAAATGTGGCCAAACAAAGAGCTACTCTTCGTTTGCCACAATCGTATCTTAGATTATATCCAAAATTTGCGGGAACGTCAAGAAGACAAGGTGTTCCTCGCAAAAACAAAAAAGGAGTAACTGCGCGAATGAGAGCAGGAATACAAGTCCCGAATTTTACATGGCCAAATGGGACCGCGCATTTAGGCGAAGACTTTGCCTCCATTGCTAAAAACGCCGAATCGGCCGGTTTTTATAGCTTTTGGGTTATGGATCACTTTTTCCAAATTCGGAATGTAGGTAATCCAGATTTGGATATGTTGGAAGGGTATTCAGCGTTAAGTTTTGCTGCCGGCGTTACGAAAACTATCAAGTTGGGAACCATGGTTACCGGGGTTACCTATCGATTTCCCGGAATTTTAGTGAAAACTGTAACAACGCTGGATGTATTATCAGGCGGCCGGGCATATATGGGAATCGGCGCCGCGTGGAATGAAGAAGAGCATAAAGGGCTGGGTGTGCCATTTCCGCCGCTGAAAGAACGCTTTGAAATGATGGAAGAAACATTGCAGATTGCTCACGCAATGTGGCAAGATTCCGGTAAATTACAGGAAGCAAAACCTTTTACCGGTAAACATTTTCAACTGGAAAAAACGTTAAATGTGCCGCAGACGCTGCAAAAACCCCACCCACCCATCTTAATTGGCGGTTCCGGCGAGCAGAAAACACTGCGTATGGTAGCGCAATACGGCGATGGCTGCAATTTGTTTGCTCGTGCTGGTGAATCTGAACTGAGCCATAAATTGGAAATTTTGCAGGAGCATTGCGCAAAATTGAATCGCCCATATGCGGATATTGAGAAAACCGCTTTAGAGCATACCTTGGTTTCTAAAGACGGTAAACCGGATACGGAATCTCCGCAGCAAGTAATTGATAAATTTGGCGCGCTTGCCCAATTGGGCTTTGATACTTGCATTGTCAGTTTACGCAATGTGTATGAGCCGGATGCGTTTGCGGTTTGGGCAGACGAAATTATCCCAGCTATTACTAAAATTACACCGGCGGGCCGCTAACTAATCAATATAAGCGCTATGTGGAGCGTCTGTTGAAAAAAAGACTTTGGGGAAATTTTCTCCAAAGTCTCATGGCGCGCCATAGTTTTTAATCAGTTAAATGCACTTGACCTTGCAGTTGACTGCGCAGAACTTTTTTATCAAATTTGCCTACGCTGGTTTTGGGAATGGCAGAAGTAATAACTATCGCATCGGGAAGCCACCATTTTGCCACCTGAGGCTCTAAGAACGCGCGCAGCTCATCCAGCGTCATCGGCGGCTGATCCTGCTTCATGACCACCGCCGCAACCGGACGTTCCTGCCACTTGGGGTGAGGCATTCCCACCACTGCGGCTTCGGCTACCCGCGGATGCGCCATAATAATGCTTTCCATCTGCACGGAAGAAATCCATTCTCCACCAGATTTTATAACATCTTTTGTTCGATCCACAATCTGAATATAGCCATCCGGGTCCATAGTGGCGACATCGCCGGTTCTAAACCAGCCATCTATAAATTTTGATTCGCCTTGCTCTAAATTTTCACTATGGAAATATGAGCCTGTAATCCATGGTCCGCGGATTTGAATTTCACCGAATGATATGCCATCCCAAGGAGCTTCTTGTCCGGTTTCCATATTCATGATGCGGATTTCCACACCGGGAACGGGAAAGCCCTGTTTTGCGCGAATTGCCAATTGTTCGGTATAAGAAAGAGATTCCATACCTGCCTTTAGCCGCGAAATAGAGCCAATGGGTGATGTTTCAGTCATTCCCCAAGCGTGCAGCAGCTTTAAGTTATATTTATCCAGCGCGGCAATAAGCGCGGCTGGAGCCGCAGAACCGCCGCATACAAGGTAACGAATTGACGATAGATCTACCGTTGGATTTTTCTCGAGAAACTGCACAAGTCCCAGCCAAATTGTCGGAACACCTGCCGAAAGAGTTACCCGTTCATCTGCCATGGCGCGGGCAATTCGCGCCGGATCCATAAATT
>JAKAOI010000428.1 GCA_021812265.1 Chloroflexota bacterium
TTTTGTGGCAGGAGTTTTCCTGCGCCGTGTATGAGGCTGCGATGTTTTTTAAAATGCTGGGGGTGTATTTTATTGAGATAAGGATGTTAGAGGATTAGGCTGACGCCGGCAAATGTCACTTATAGATGTGAACAAGATTCATAGGGGCAGGCTGCCCCTATGTGCGTTGCAAGGAAAGTGAAATTCACTATATTGCTTGCGCCGTTATAATACATCTTGGGCTTTGCTCGGTCCATTCACCAAATTCATAATCGCCAAAAGCGTTCCGGAAGCGCCATCCGGTCAGCTCTAGCGCCCAAATCATTTCCGGCAGCGCAATATCTGCAAAAACTGTATCAGTGGTGATTCTGCGCACCAGCCCGTCATTCTGAACGATATCGTAGAGGTAGGTAATTTTGCGTGAGTTGGGGATCTCATCGGCGCCAACGCTGATACAATGGCTGACCGCGCCCAGCCGATCATCCCGCCACGTGTGGATGTGCGCCAGCGCGCCGCTATCCATGATGAGGTTTAGCCGGCGCCATTCATGTTGGGAAATATCCAGCGCCAGTGTTCCGCCTGTGCGCATAACGCTGCGCGCCGCGGCAAAAACGGCGCGGCGGTCCTTATAATCGGCAATGTGATGCAGAGCGCCGAGCGCAATAAAACAAAATGCGTATAATTCATTGCCCGCTATCGGCGTGATCATATCCGAACAAATCAGCCGCACACGCTGCTGGGTCTTTTTGGGTTCTTTGGCTAAGTGTTTTTGGAATAATTCCAGCATAGCAGCCGAGGCGTCGACGCCTGCGCATGTGAAGCCGCTTTGCGCCAATGGTAGCAACGCTCTGCCGGCGCCGCATCCCAGCTCTAAAATTGGGCCGCGCGCGCCCTCTGCCATTTGCGCGTACATCGGCGCGTCATCCTGAAAATAAGCGTATTCGCTGTCGTATACTTCCGCAATTGCGTCATATTCGTTGTTCATTACTATATCCCTAACTATATTCCTGATAAAAAGCGCTTAAACACGCTGCAGTAACGCCACACTTTCAATATGCGCGGTATTGGGAAACATATCGATGGGCTGGCAGACAACAAGCCGGTAATTTTCTGCGCTCAGCGCGCGCACATCTCTGGCCAGGGTAGCCGGATCGCACGACACATATACAATAGTTCGCGGCTCAAGCTTCTTGATACCTTCCATCGCGCGTGGGTGGCAGCCTGCTCTGGGCGGATCAATCACGACAATATCTACATTGCGGTACATTTTTTGCGCTTGCTGAATATTTTTTTCCAGCAGACCTTCAATAATTTGGATGTTGCTGATATGGTTCATTTCCGCAGTGACGTGCGCGTCGGCAATGGATGAGACGCTTGATTCAATGGAGATGACTTTGGCGGCTTGCTCCGCTAAAAAAACACTGAATAATCCACCGCCGCTATAGCCATCCAGCACAATATCGCCGTGGCGCGCTTGGGCAAATTCCACTACTTTTTGCGCCAGCGCCGGAGTTTGCGAAGCGTTTACCTGAAAAAAAGATCCTGCCGATATTCTGAATATTTTAGTATTGACTTTTTCATGTAAATAATCCTGCCCAACAACAACTCTTCTTTTAGCGCCGGTAACGCCCACACACACCACACCCACAACGGAGGGTATAGAGGTAATAATCGCTTTGCCGAGTTCTTCCGCTTCCTTATCGGAAGTATATGCGCCGTTTTGATTCAGCTCAATAATTAAAATTGCCGGGGTGCGCATTTTATAGGCGCCTTGCTGCCCGGAATCTTTGCCCTGCGAAATTGGCAGCCCGGGTGGATTTGCCGCAATGCGGATGGTAAACCGCTGAATATGCGCCGGCAGATTTTCACCAAATCTGCGCTGCAAAAATCTTCTGATGTGCTGATAGGTAATATCTAAGCTGGGGTGAGCAATGGGGCAGGTGGGCATATCCAGCGTTTCGTGGCTGGCTATGCGCCGAAATCCGATTGCGCCGTCTTCTCCGACGGAAAATTGCGCAATGGTGCGCTGCCGCCAATAATCTTGTTGTTCCGGTATTCCAAGCACAGGTAAAACTTGCGGATTGGCAAGTTTCCCAATACGCATCAACAACTGCTTTACAATGGAGGCTTTCCATTCCAACTGCGCGGCATAGTGAATATGCTGCCATTGCAGCCCGCCGGTTTCGGTTAAATCGGGGTATTGCACAGATATTCTGTTGGGTGAGGATGTAAGAATGGCAGTTACTTCAGCGCGCACAAAGTCCCTGCGGTTTTCAATAATGCGCGCCTGCACACGCTCACCGGCAATGGCGCCTTTTACAAAAATAACTTGACCATTCACACGCGCGACGGAATCTCCGCCATTAGCCATATCGGTGGTTTCAACTTCAATGACACTATCTAAAATTTGTTCCATTCAGGGTTAATCCAATCATATTTGGTTACGAAACTGCTGCTATTCTGTAAGCGTATAGTCCGGCGCCGAAATATAAGAAACTTCCGGTGAAATTTTGGCGCCAAGTTTGGCCGCATCTTGCGAGCGCTTCCCGTGCAAATCCGGCGTAGAGCTTTTGCAAGTAAAAGCCCTGCGTGAAAAAACAGAAAATTATTTTACATAAACAGAAAAATGATGTGAAATGACAAAATACAATCCGCTGAGCAGTAACCCTGCGCAGAGAGTTAACCCCGCAATCCAAACCAAGCGGCGGCTTTCAAAATAAACAGCGCCGAGCGCCGTTTCATTTTTAGCCAGGAAAACACCGCTGAGGGGCAGCGCCGCGTAGGGCAGCGAAAACAACGTTAGCAGAGCGCCGCGAATTATAGAGCCATGCTGCGCGACGAGCAGCAAT
>JAKAOI010000429.1 GCA_021812265.1 Chloroflexota bacterium
TAAATTTTTCCCATATTTGATAGTATGATTCTGTCTTTTTGTATAATTTAGGACTTTCGCTTAAAAAGAAGCGCATGTTTCTCGTATCTGCAACAAAGAGGGAGGTCTGGGGACACCCCAGAACCCCGTACAAGGGACCTGCCCCTTGTACATTCCCAGATTTTCCATGCTGAAGCGAAAGTCCTGTAATTATTTTTTTAGCGACATACATTGCAGTTCAACACATGATGATCCATATGTTTTAATATGAAAATTTGCTATGCCATTTCATGATAGGGCGTTTCTGTAATTTATTGCTTGTTGCATGTTGCTAAGACCAGTAGGGAATGGTTTTGGATTTATGAGTTCTTCTTTGCAGGAGTATTTTTTAAGACAATATGGAAATGCATGAGAAACACACTATATGAGACGACAAAAAAAACGCTGAACACAAACTGTCTGGTTCGTTTACCAATATTGTGATATCTGAGATTTTATGATATTATTGCATGTAAGTTTCATATTCTTCTTGTGACAATCCTAGCTGAAGATCTCCTATTTGGTGGAATGTATGCTTACGGCTTCTTCATGGAAGCCCTGCTTTATAAGCAAGGGCAGATAAAAGATTATAATACTCCTATCCACAGATGGAAAAACCTTTTTTAAGAACGGATTGTGCATACCCAGATTTTATTTTTTTGGTCCTGCGCAACTTTTGATGTTGCAAAGAAAAATTGGAGGATTGGTATGACAGACATCAGCGCAGATGCAGTCGCAAAAACACAGGATCCTGCAAACGCAAAACAGTACAAAGTGTATGGCTATCGTTGGGTGGTTCTGGCGACATTTATGCTCATCAATCTCTCCATCCAACTGTTGTGGATTACATATGCGCCAATTACAAACCCTGCCGCAAGTTATTATCATGTTTCTGAATTATATATTGGCGCGCTTTCTATGTCATTTATGGTAGCGTTTATTCCTCTTTCCATCCCTGTTTCTTGGATCATCGATACCTTTGGCTTCAGGCTAGCTGCCAGCATTGGCGCTGTGCTTATGGGAGTTTTTGCGTTGGCGCGGGGATTTGCCGGCGCGAATTTTACGTTTGTTTTTCTTAGCACTATTGGCATCGGTATCGCTCAGCCATTTCTATTAAATACATGGACAACTCTTGCCGCGAAATGGTTTTCTATTGATGAGCGCGCAACAGCAGTAGGTTTGATTACTGTTGCCAATCTTATTGGCGCTGCAGTCGGCATGGTGGTAACACCAATCCTTATTCAGAGTATGTCGATTGCGCAAGTGCAGTTTATCTATGGCGCTGTTTCTGCTGCCACCTCTGTGTTATTTCTGATTTTTGCCCGCGAAAAGCCTGCAACGCCGCCATGCCCTCCAGGGCACGATGTTCGCGCTTTAATGTGGGATGGCTTGAAACACGCTCTGCAAATTAAACCATTTATGCTATTCATGGTTGTTGCGTTTATTGCGTTAGGGCTTTTTAATGGTCTTAGCACGTGGATACAGGTTATTATTCAGCCACGGGGCTTTACACCCGAAGACGCAGGAATAGTTGGCGCAGTGTTTCTTGTAAGCGGTATTCTTGGAGCTGGCATTATGCCAATTTTTTCGGATAAACACCGAAAGCGGCAACGGTACCTGTTTATCAGTATTATTGGTTCAGCGCCGGGTATGCTTGGCCTGACATTTGCTACAACACTTCCAGTTTTATTAATTTCTGCATTTGTGTTGGGTTTCTTTCTTATCAGCACATTCCCAATTGGCATGCAATATGCCGCTGAAATTACATATCCAACACCGGAAGGCACATCTAATGGGCTAATCCAGCTTTTTGGTCAGGCTTCAGTTGTCTTTGTTTTAATTATGCAGCTTGTTAGTGTAAATGGCTCATTTACACCGGCGATGTTTATGTCGATTGGTTTGCTCGTAGTTTGTATTGCTGTGATCTCTCAATTGAAGGACGCCAAACCAGTGGATCTTCAACCGGCGGTAGTTTCTGCCAATACAGAAAATGCGGTGTGATAGTCCTATAAAATACCGGATATAGACACAATCTTCTATATCCGGTTGTATTGCTGTGGGCTTAGAGAACTATGGCATAAACGTTAATGTTACATAATTAAAGTGGCCGGTGGTTCCATCGGCGGCGCGAAAACTGATCACTGCCCCGGATATCCCCGTGGTGGTTATTCCCCCGTGCAGTCCCGGCTCCAACACTTCTGCAGTTGGGATTGGCGTAATATTATTTGCCATATCTTTGCACATATCTATTTCTTCCAACTGCACTGTAATAACACCCTGCTTGCTGTTTGTCTTCAATTCTCCGGTGGTAATAAGGTATACATTGCCGCCAGAAACCATACCTGCAGCTCCATTTATCATGTTATATGGATAGTTCATCGGTGTGCCCAGTATAACCCCTTGTGTCGGCGTAGGCGCTACTCCCATTGTTGGTATCGGTACCGGACACGAAGTTACTAATGGGGCAGGTGTAGTATGTTTATTTAGCGTGCTTTTATATGCGGGAAAAGCAGTGGGTAAAACCTTCCCACCTCCCGACGCTGAGCCGCTGAATACCGTTTGCGTTGGCTGCGCCGCTTGCGAGATGATAAGTATCACACCGATTCCCAACGCTGCTATGCTGAGAATGATGATTGAGATAGCTTTTTTCATACTATTGTTCTCCTCTTGTGTCTCTTATGGGACGCTATATAACCGGCGAGTATTGCGCGCTGAGTATTCTATGGCGTTTACGGTAAGAATGGCGCGAATGAAATACTTTTTCTTGTGTGATGCTGGTGGGGAGTGATATATTAACTATCTGGGTTATC
>JAKAOI010000430.1 GCA_021812265.1 Chloroflexota bacterium
CAACCGGAGCGTTGCAAGCAACTCACTATACTGCAAGCACAAGCGAAATCGGTAATAGTATTTGGTCTAAGCCACTGCTCATCCCTTCTTTAGGGTTAGTTGTGTACAATACCGGAAACGGCTCAAACGATTCCCCAGAAAATTCCGCAATCGTGGCGCTGAATTGGAATACATTGCAGCCGGTGTGGATTTGGCAGCCGCCATTAAGCGCGCTGGAAGGCGGCGATTTTGATTTTGGCGCGTCTCCGCTCGCTATAGAAAACGGCTATAATAATTTGCCTGTAATAATCGGCCACGATAAAAACGGATTTTTATATGCGATAACGGTACACAGCTCTTCTGCAAAATTATTGTGGAGCTTAAAAATTTCAGATGGCGGCAGCGGCCCAGAGCATGGTAACGGTGATATTGCTTCAGGAATGTATGATGGCCAATATGTCTATTATGCTTCTTCCAAATTAGATGTTAACGGCAAGGATTATTCCAGCGCCATTTATAAAATAGCGCCGGCAACCGGCAAAATAATATGGAGAACACTGATTCAAAATAGCTTTCCGCTTGGCGCAATTACCGGCGCAAACGGATTTTTAGTCACAGGGAACTCTCAGACAACCGCTCAGGGATACTCGGGATATTTTACTATATTAAACACACAAAACGGCGCAATACTCTATACCGAACAGATTAGCTCCGGCATTTTGGGATCGCCCTCAATAGCAGACGGCCAAATTATTATTCCGGCGCTGGACGGCAATATTTATATCTTGGGACTGGCTCAGCCGGCAAATCAATCTAGCGCGGTGACAAATGGTAAAATAAATCCCGTTTGGAATATATCAGGCTCTCAAACCGGTGTGCAATTTTCGCAGCAAGGCATTACTGTTCCTAACAGTACCACATCCGCAAACCTAACAAGCCAGAATTATCTGAACCGCATTAATGTATCGGGAAATTTCTCCCTTTCAGCGCAAATTCAATTAAATTCTGCCAACGCCGGAGAACAAGGTGATATTATTCTTTCACAAGATCCCAGTGACTATCTGACTTTTGGGTTGTATTGCTACGCAAGCGGCAAAGGGCATTATGTTATAACCGTGCATCAATTTAATAAACCCGAACAGATTATTACGTATCCTCTTACGATTGATCTGGATGATCCTGCTTATTTCAATTTAGTAGAAATTGGAACTACAATATATGGGTACGCCAGTTTAGATGGGAAAAAATGGGATCTCGCAGGAACATTAACACTGCCATTTTTGCCGTCTTATATCGGAGTGGGCGCTTATCACACAGATAATACACCTACCAGCGGAACGACGACATTTGATACGATTATATTAAGGCAGCTATAGTGAACGAGATTTTGAAATGTGGGTGGCACATGTGGAAAGGGAACAATCGGCAATGTTTCAGACACAAGGGAATGAACCGGTAATGCTCGATAAATCGCCATTAGACGATACATTACGGCAAAAAGCCATGCGGGTTTATTTAGATGAAGAAACAATCAATATACATACAGCCGGTATTACCTTCAATCAGCGCCGGTTGAAGGTACTATATACCATATTTTTTCTTGCATTGTTTATTGGATTTTCGATCGCGCTTTATATGGTTACGCTTAAAATTCAAGCGCCGGCTGAGTATTGGGAAAAATTTATTTTGCTGATTGAGGCATCGGCGTTTCTCTCTTTTACCATTACGTGCGCCGGAAAATATGCGCATATCCACATATTGCATATTACACAAAGTCTGAAAGACGCGCAATGGCCCAGAATCACTTTTTTCAGTGTCTTTACGCTGGTTGTCTCAGCAGGATTGTCTGTGGCGGCATTTCACAAACATATTCTTCTGCAATTCGCGGCTTTTATTCTAATATTATTGCTATTCCTGTGGTTTTTGGAGATTTATATTGTATGGCTTGCGCGGTTTACTTTTTTAGCAGATAAACTGTCTTCTGAAGCTGCTATCTGCTTTATGTCTCAATATCCCAAAGGGTTAAGCATTGTTGTGCCAGTATATAATGAAGTGGCTTCTGTAGGAAAATTGCTGCGAAGAGTTGATTCGGTCATGAAATATATCAATTATCCTTATGAAGTAATTATTGTGGATGACCATTCCACCGATGGCACAGTTGATATTGCCAAGCAGGTTATCGATGCGTATCACTTTCCGGCGCAAGTAATAACAAAACATGGAAAAAAAGGAAAATCATTTTCGCTGCTGGAAGGATATGCGTTGGCGCAGTATGAGGTTTTGGGGATGATTGACGGCGATTTAGAGTATTTACCAGAATCATTTCCCAAAATGTTGCAAAAACTGGCAGTGAGCCATATAGTGGTTGGAGATCGCCGCGGCCGCTATAAAAGAAGCAGTATGCGCACATATCTCTCTTCTTTGTTTAACGAAATAATTTGCAACTGGGGCTTTCAGCTGCCCTATGATGTACAATCGGGCATTAAAGTATTTTATCATGATGTATATGATGGTATTGCAACACATCCGGGCAAGTGGAGCTTTGATCTGGATTTTTTAGCGCAAGCCGAGGCCCAGAATTATCGCATCAGCCAATGTAACGTTGGATTTGATCCACGGAAAAGCGGTATGAGCAAAGTAATTCCCTATAAAGTTGCCATAGAGCTGCTGATCCACGCTGTGCAGTTAAAATTTAGAATTACATGGCGTTCTGTGCAGCATATAATTTCACATATATTCCATAATAAAAAGCCTTAAACATGCGGTGTCAACAGTTTTACAATTTTTTAACATATATTCGGCGCAAAGCAAATTTTGTAACATTTTTTGATAAATAT
>JAKAOI010000431.1 GCA_021812265.1 Chloroflexota bacterium
TAGTATGATAATTTCTGTCCGTGGAATGTTGTTGAATCTGCTTCGGCCGGTTTAAATCCTTTCCCTTTTTGCGTAATAACCTGAATCATAACCGGTCCGTCGATTTGCTTTGCGCGTTCCAGAACATTGACTAAAAGGCGGGTATTGTGGCCGTCAAAAGGCCCCAAGAAGGTGAAACCCAATTCACTGAACACGATGCCGCTTTTATTTGGCAAAATAAATTCCTTAACACTTCTTTCCGTGCGTGACGCCATTTCATTCGCCAAGTCTCCGACGACGGGGATTTCTTCAATAAAATGTTTTGTTTGGCTGCGGAATTTGCGGAATCGCGGATCTGTGCGCACTTGATTGAGGTAGCGGTTTAACGCGCCGACATTTTCTGATATACTTTTATCGTTATCATTGAGGATGACGATCATTTTCTTTTGCAAAAATCCGGCGTTATTGATAGCTTCCAGCGCCATGCCACCGGTAAGGGCGCCATCACCGATGATGGCCACAACCTGAAAATCTTTGCCTTCAATATCTCTGGCGGCTGCCATTCCTAACGCCGCGCTGATAGACGTAGAGGCATGGCTGGCGCCGAAGGCGTCGTAAGGTGATTCATCTCTGCGCAGATACCCGGAAATGCCCCCAAGCTGCTTTATTGTGTGAAAACTGTCGCGTCTTCCTGTAACCAATTTATGGGTATACGCTTGGTGACCGATATCCCAAACAATCTGATCGCGCGGCGCGTCGAATGCGATATGCAATGCAAGAGTTAGTTCAACGGCGCCGAGATTTGGCGCCAAATGGCCTCCGTTTTTGCTTACCGTTTCGATAATTTGGCTGCGGATTTCATCCGCCAGTTGGTTGAGTTCGGTATATGATAGCCCGCGTAATTGAGATGGGGAATCAATAGTATCGATAATTTTAGCCACCTATAAAAACTCCTCTGCCGTAAACGTTCTTTAATGTTGCGCTGCGCATAAAAAATTTATCTAGGACTTTCGCTGGAAAGAGAAGCGCATGGTTCTCGTATCTGCAACAAAGGGAGGTCTGGGGGACACCCCGGAACCCCGTACAAGGGGCGCCGCCCCTTGTACATCCCCGATTTTCCATGTTGCAGCGAAAGTCATGGTATAAAGCAGCGCAACCGGCAAAACGCTGCTTTGTGTTTTGGCGTGATGTATTCAGTTCATAAAACCGGATTATACATGTTTCGGTTTATACGTCTTTAACTCAGCGCATATTTATGTTATAGACCTGAACATGAAGAAGGAATCAAGGGGGGATTGGGGACACCCCAAGCCCCGTCAGGAGGCCCGCTGCCTTCTGCGCCTTTGCTATTGTTTTGCTTACGCTCAGGTCTCTATTTGCAAGTTCTGGATAATTTCTGTATCGAAAAATATAATTGGCGTTATACCTTAGAAAATTTCCGGTTTATATATAAAACGAATGAAACACCAAAAAAGATTATACCATACCCCATCATTATTGTAAAAGAATAAAAAATCAGGAATTTACGAGATTTTGATATAGAAATTCATATTCTTGAATAAGTCGCTCGACGCCAAACTGTTTTCCGCGCTGGTATGCAGTGTTTTTCATTGCAGCCAGCTCCTCATCGGGTATCGCATAAAAATCAGCTATGCTGCCGGCAAACGCTTCAATATTGTGTGTGGGAACTACCCAGCCTGTTTTCTTGTGCTCCACTACCATTGCGGCGTTTGCTTCTTCAGAAATAATCAGCGGCCTGCCGGCAGCCAGCGACTCCATCATGACGCAAGGGTAACTTTCATCAGTAGAAAAGAGGATGACGCCGTCGCAAGCGGCGTAATATGCTTCCGGCGTATCGGTTCCGGGCAAGATGGAGATATAATTTTCTAAACGATATTTTGCGCGTTTATCTAATAAGTCGTGTTGGGAATCTTGATCCTGTATTGGGCCAACGATCAGCACATTCCATTTGGGGTTTTGTTTGCCTTGGGTTTGCAGCAATTGCAGCGCGTCGCAAATTAAATCCATTCGTTTTTGCCGGGAAATTCTGCCTAAACTGAGGAGCAGCCGCGAATTATTCGGCGCTATATCTGCGCGCGCAAGTGAATTTTGCGGCGCCGCAAAGCGCGGCACATCGATAGCGTTATGGATGACATGTATTTTGTTTGCCGGAATGCCGGCTTTTTGCGTTAATTGTGTTTTTAAATGCTCAGCGCTGACGACGATGGTGTCGGCAAGTCTGTTGCCCCATTTTTCATAGCGCAATTGTTTTGTGGTATATACCGTGCGTTGTGTGCCAATAAATTTTGCTTTGACCCCGCCAAACTTTGCCAGCCGCGCCAGCAGGTTGGCGTGATAATTTTCCGGTTGAATAATATCCGGCTGGACGGTGTTGAATATGCGGCGCAGATCATTGACGATGTGCAATTTATCTGCGGCGCTCCACATACGATCCAGCATATACACGGGAATACCGGCTTGCGTAAGCGGCTTTTGAAAGTAGTTATCGCGCGCACGCGGCCCATATAAGCAGACAACAAAAGGCTCGAACCGGGATCGGTCGAGCCTGAGTATCAGGTCTATTAACTGTGTTTCAACGCCGCCCAGCATGAGGGCGTCGGTAACATACATAATTTTTATCACAGCGCAATTTATTTTATACGGTTATTATTGCTGTGCGGTTTTTTGTGTTATGCCAAAGCCGCCGATAGCAGCGAGGATAAGCCCCAATACGCCGATAACAATTGAGAAATGGGGAAAAATATTTGCTTTTAAAAAGAAATGAGTTAGTAAACTCACTAAAACTACGACAGCAGATC
>JAKAOI010000432.1 GCA_021812265.1 Chloroflexota bacterium
TGTAGCTGGCTTTGTTATTGGAATGCGTCTTTTATTTTATCAAAAATATTTTGATTGCCGCGTTCGTTTTGCTGCTTCTCAATTTCGGCGTATTCTCGCAATAGCTCTTTTTGTCGTGGCGTAAGGGTATTGGGAGTAATCACTTTTACAATAATATGCATATCGCCGCGCTGCTGACTGTGCACCACCGGCGCTCCCTGTCCTTTAATTCTGAAAGAACGGCCGGTTTGGGTTCCGGCAGGAATTTTCAGGGAGGTTTTCGCGCCGTCGATAGTAGGAGCGTCTACCTCATCGCCCAAAGCAAGCTGGGCAAACGAACAATTCATCTCATAAATAATATCATTGCCTTGGCGTTTAAAGAACGGATGCGGCTTAACCGTAAGATTTACATAAAGATTGCCGGCAGAGCTGCCTTTGGCGCCGGCCTCACCTTCGCCTTGCACACGAACAGTAACGCCATCATCAACGCCGGCGGGAATGTTCACCATAACGCGGCGATTCGCGCGAACACGGCCTTGTCCTCGGCATTTTTCGCAGGGGGTAGAAATAACCTTGCCTTCGCCGTGGCAGCGCTCGCAAACCATAACATTGACAAACTGCCCAAAAATCGACTGCTGCACTTTGCGAATTTCTCCCGTGCCTTGGCACACAGGGCAACGCTGGGTAGAAGTGCCGGGCTGCGCGCCGCTGCCGGAACAAACCCCGCAGCTTTCCCAACGCGGAATATCAATTTCTTTTTGGCAGCCAAACACGGCTTCTTCAAATGAAATAGTTAAATCATATTTGATATCAGAGCCTCGCGGCGCGGCGCCGCGCCGCTGTTGGCCGGGACCAGAGGCATTAAAGAATTGATCAAATATATCACCAAAATTAAAAACAAAGGGATCAAAACCGGCGCCGGCGCCATCACCGCTAACACCGGCGTGACCAAATCGATCATAGCGCTGGCGTTTTTCCGGATCGCTTAAAATTTCATACGCTTCGCTTACTTCCTTAAAGCGCGCTTCCGCGCCGCTTTCCTTGTTTACATCGGGGTGATACTGCCGCGCAAGCCTGCGGAAAGCTTTTTTAATTTCATCTTCAGATGCGTTGCGGCTGACACCCAAAATTTCATAATAATCGCGCTTAGACGCCATGAGCGGATTCCTCCAGCCATCAATTGAATGCGTATCGAGGTATTCAGGTTCACCGTAGTGCAGCCTGCCGCGATATTCAAAGATGTTATGTATTTTTTCTTATAGTGTTCATGAATCAATTTTTAGGATTTTTGCTTGCTCTATACAAGGTTTATTTACTCGCTATTGATAAAGACCATTGAGGGGAAGCGTCTTGCAATGACGCACAAAAAACTGCGCGCCACTGCAAAATTTCCCCTTCGCAGCCGCGAATCAGTTAGATTCGCGGAACTCGCCATCAACCGTGTTATCTTCGGCAGAATCAGCGCCGGCGCCGGCTGCAGAACCGGAATCGGCTGTCCCCGAATTGCCCATCTGGCTGTAGATCTGTTCAGAGATTTTATAGAACGCATTTTGCAGCGCTTCGCGCGAGGTTTTAATGCGGTCAAGATCATCAGATCCAAGAGCGGCGCGCACATCGGCAATTTTCGATTCCACATCAGATTTTTGATCGGCGGAAATTTTATCGCCTAATTCGCGCAGAGTTTTTTCGGCGTTATATGCCTCGCTGTCTGCTTGGTTGCGTACCTCAATTTCATCGCGGCGCTTCTTATCATCCTCTGCGTGAGATTGCGCGTCGCGCACCATGCGGTCAATTTCATCTTTAGAAAGGCCGCTGGAAGGTTGAATAGTGATATGTTGTTCGCGTCCGGTGCCTTTATCTTTGGCGCGCACATTTACAATACCGTTTGCGTCAATATCAAAGGTAACCTCCACTTGCGGAATGCCGCGCGGGGCTGGCGGAATGCCATCCAAAATAAATCTGCCCAGCGAGCGGTTATCGCGCGCCATTTCACGCTCACCTTGCAGCACATTAATTTCCACACTGGTTTGATTATCGGAAGCAGTGGAATATACTTGGCTTTTTTGTGTGGGAATGGTCGTGTTGCGATCAATTAATTTGCTGAAAACGCCGCCGAGTGTTTCAATGCCAAGGGAAAGCGGAGTAACATCCAACAGCAGCACATCGCGCACATCGCCGGTCAGCACGGCAGCCTGAATAGCGGCGCCCACTGCAACAACTTCATCGGGATTTACGCTTTTATTCGGGTCGCGGTCAAAAATTCTTTTAACGGTGTTTACAACCGCAGGCATACGAATTTGGCCGCCAACAAGAACAACTTCATTAATTTGGCGGGTATCCAGCCCGGAATCTGCAATTGCTTTCAGCACGGGGTCTTTGGTTTTATCAATCAGGTCACCCACCAATTGCTCCAGCTTTGCTCTGGTCAAAGTCATATTCAAGTGTTTAGGGCCAGCGGCGTCGGCGGTAATAAACGGCAGATTAATTTCGGAAGACATGGTGGTTGAAAGCTCTTTTTTCGCTTTTTCGGCGGCTTCTTTCAATCGCTGCAGCGCCATTTTATCGGTGCGCAGGTCTATGCCGTTTTCCGCTTTGAAGGAATCTGCCAGCCATGTAATAATGCGTTGATCTAAGTCATCGCCACCAAGGTGGGTATCGCCATTCGTGCTTTTTACTTCAAAAACACCTTCACCCAGTTCCAGAATTGAAATATCGAATGTGCCGCCACCGAGGTCATATACGGCAATGCGTTCATCTTTCTTTTTATCCAAACCATACGCCAGCGACGCCGCCGTGGGTTCGTTAATGATACAGAT
>JAKAOI010000433.1 GCA_021812265.1 Chloroflexota bacterium
CCTTTGTATGGGGTTCTGGGGTATCCCCAGACCTCCCTTTATTGCAGATACGAGAACCATGCGCTTCGAATAAATATAAATTTTATCAAGCGCGTCGCCGCGCCGAATAATCAGTTTAACAGGCGCATAGCATAACTGAATGTGAATGTTCGCTTATTCCGCCTGCGATTCTGGCGCAGGCGCAACTATTGCAGGAGGATTAAAAAACATGGGAAGCCCCTTAAAAATTATGACGGTTTTTGCGCATCCGGATGATGAAACATTTGGCTGCGCAGGCGCCCTATACCGCGCGGTGCGCAGCGGACACCGCGCAGCGATTGTATGCGCTACTCGCGGTGAGGCCGGAGAAATAGCAGATTCGTCTTTGGCGGCGCCAGAAAACTTGGGCGCGGTGCGCGAAATGGAGTTGCGCCGTGCGGCGGCGGCCGTTGGTGTGCAAGATGTTTCGTTTTTGGATTATATGGATGGGCAGTTGCAAAACGCCGCAACTGAAGAAGCCGCCGCCAAAATTTTAGCGCATTTGCGCCGTTTTCGTCCGGATGTTGTTATTACCTTTGCGCCAAACGGCGTATATGGACACCCCGATCATGTGGCAATTCACTATTTAACACTTACTGCGATTGCCGCTTGCGCTCGCGAAGATGAGTTTCCGGAGCTTGGCGCGCCGCATTTGGTGCAGAAAGTGTATTATTCGTCACCATCGCGCGAAACGATGATTCAAATGACGCAAATGATGCGCAGCCGCGGCCAAACAGATTTTATTCCCGGGGGCAACGCCGCAGGTATCCCATTTGAAGAAATGGGTGTTCCCGAAGCAGAAATAACTACGCGGCTGCAGTTAACGCCCGCGGAACTTGCAGTAAAAGCAAAGGCTATGCTTTGCCACGCCACACAACTTCCGCCGGGTAACCCGTTTACCGATAGCAGCAATGAAATTGAAGCTATGCGTTTGAATATGGAAACGTTTGCGCTTGCGCCGGAACCGATATCCGGCGCGACATTTTCGACGCCGGAAGATGATTTGTTTGCGGGGTTGCGTTAAATGCGCCGTTGCCTTGCTCTGCATGGCTGCTCAAACTAACAGCGATGAGGCGCTTTGCGGTTTAAGCGCCTTCCGGTTCGTTGGGGTCTAAATGTGATGACGTAAAACTTATGGCGGTTTGTTTAACTGGCAACGCTAAGTGTACTGTAGTGCCCTGATCGTTGCCGCTGCGCACCGCCAGCCTGCCATGGTGTGTGCGCACAAACGCCGCAACAACCGCCAGCCCCAAGCCCAGCCCTGAGGTAACGCGGGTGGTGCTTGAATCCACCTGATAAAATGGTTGAAACACATATTTATGGTGTTCGGGAGAAATGCCGATGCCGGTGTCGCGCACCACGAAAATTATCCAATCTTGTCGCAGTTCTTCTGTGGGGATAAGCCCGGATGGAATAACCAGTGATGTGGCTCCGTTGCTGTCGTTGAAGGTAGCGTCGGTGGCGTTGGCGTGTTTCAGCGCGGTAGTAAAAGTAATAACGCCGCCGCGTGGGGTAAATTTCAGGGCGTTATCGATTAAATGATTCAGCGTTTTACGCAGTCGTGTTGCGTCGGCGTCTACCAAGGGAATATCTCGCAAGCCGCGAAAAATAAGGCGCTGGTTATTTTCTTCGGCCCGTGGCGTCCAGCGTTTTTCAATTTCTGCCACAATATTATGAATATTGACAACATTAACGTGTTTGGCGGGATTGATGAGGTAAAGGAGATCATCGATAATGCCGGTGAGTTGTTCTGCGCTATTGCGAATGCTTAAGATAAGCTGATCGCGCCGCTGGCTGCTTAGTTGCTGATTTTCGGTTAAAATTTGCGAAGCCATGTTAATAACCGTTAGTGGAGTGAGCATTTCATCATTAAACACATTAAAGATATTTTGCTGACTGCGATTGATTTGCTTTTTGGCTTCGTTGGCTTCGCGGCGCGAACGTAAAATGGCTTTTACCCTTGCTTGCAGCTCCGGAATGGCAAATGGTTTCACCAGATAATCTTGTGCGCCGGCGGAAAGGCCTGCTACCCGTTCTTCAATGTCGCCGCGTGCGGTGAGAAACAGAACAGGGATATCTGCGGTTTGTGTATCTTTTTTTAATCGTTTGCATACTGTTAAGCCATCAGTATCGGGCAGCCCAACATCCAAAATAATAATATCCGGATTAATTTCAGGCGCCAAGCGAAGGGTTTCAGATCCTTTTTCCACTATGGTAGTGTTATATCCTTCAGATTCCAAGTGACGTCGCAAGAAATATGCAAGCGTTTCATCATCTTCGGCAACCAATACTACTTGTTTGTCATTATCATCCATGGCTAGAGGACCTACTTTTCTCAAAATTTCCCTATATCAAAGCAACTGCATTTTTGAAGATTAAGGTTTTTGCTTGGAGCCGCCGGAAAAGAATGTGTCAAAGATGTTTTGTAAGCGCAAGCTCTCCAATTTCCTTGTTTAGCTGGCTTTGTGAGACACATATTTTCTGCGCAGTTTACCCGAAATTCCATTTAGAACAATAACCTGTATATACTACGCGCTATTGCCATTATATACAGACATTCGCCAAAAATATGCCAAAATGGCTGATACTATTTGCCACTTAGGGAAATATCGGCAAAATTATCTGTGAGTGTCGTCACTTTTGTTTTATCAAGAATGCAGGTAATACCGCTAGATGCAGCTATGGGGATAGAAGTGCTGTTGCTCATCAGAGCAACCAAATTTTCTCTCATACTTGAAATTCTGTTCAGATAGTGATAGAAGTACGTTAAGGAAA
>JAKAOI010000434.1 GCA_021812265.1 Chloroflexota bacterium
CAGCAATTAGAAAATCAAATTGCCCAAGAACAGATTGCAGCAAAATCCGCAATACAACAATTAGAAAATCAAATTGCCCAAGAGCAGATTGCAGCAAAGTCCGCAACGCAACAATTAGAAAATCAAGTTGCAGAGCTGCAGGTAAACAGTCTTAAATTGACTGAAGAATACCAAAAAGAGCTGTTATCAGCAAAACATACAGGAACGACGCTGAATCAAGCCATTTTTATGGTTAATGAAGACTGGCAGCGCACCTCAAAAAAATTGATTCAATTAACTGAAATGCTGCTCACTTCAATAAGCTGGAAGCTGGGAAATACTATTGCGCAACTTGCAACGTACTATCGAAAGTGGAATACATACGACGCAAATTATGAACTTCGCAGAATTATTGAACAATTATCTGAGCCTCACCGCATTGAATCAAATGAAACACTTGCTCAAAATGCTGAAAAATTTACAAGTGTGCTCTTAAATTTACGCCATATTGTAACGCAAGTTGCCAAAAGTAAACGGTATAAACTCGGAAAAAATATTATATTGCTCTTGAATCGGCTGCGGTGGAAAACAATCTACCCTAACGCAATTGATCAAATATATGATTATATCGACACTGCAGTATCCAGAAATATCCATTTAGTAAAAAGCGCAATAGCGCCCAACACGGAAGTGGGTAACATACACGCGCTTACAGAACCAATCACTATTAAATATCCTACTTCTCATGTACAGTCTGTCGACATAATTATATGTGTCCACAATGCGTTCGATGATGTTAAAAATTGTATTGCTTCAACGCTCAGTCATACAACCGAACCGTATACAATTATTATTGTTGATGATGGCAGCCAAGAAGAAACACGTGATTATCTCAAGCAAATTGCGAACGCCTATAAACATAAAATTACGCTATTGCGCAACGAGACGGCGCGCGGCTATACATTTGCCGCTAATCAGGGCCTCAAAAGCAGTACTGCAGATTTCGTTGTATTGCTAAACAGCGACACCATTGTAACACCATATTGGATAGATAAAATGGTTGCGTGCGGCAATATATCCGACACGATCGGAGCCGTTGGCCCATTATCCAATACTGCGTCCTGGCAATCGATTCCAGAACTTGAGAATAGCGGAGATTGGGCTGACAATGCATTGCCGCAAAATTTATCTATTGAAGAAATGGGAAATGCAGTTGCAAGAATTAATCCGCATGAGTATCCTTCTTTGCCTTTTCTGAATGGATTTTGCTACATGATTAAGCGCAGCGCGCTAAAAAAAGTTGGCTTTTTAGATGAAGACCACTTTGGCAGAGGATATGGTGAAGAAAATGATTACTCTATCCGCTTGCAAAAAAACGGATTCACGCTTGCTGTTGCCGATGACACCTATGTGTTCCACCATCAATCACGCAGTTATTCGCATGAAAAACGAAAACAGCTTTCAGACTACGCATATAACCAGCTCATTACTTTATATGGGGCAAATGTAATTGAAGATAATGTGCAAATATGCAAAAACAATCCAACATTACAAAGCATCCGTATGCGACAAAAATATTTTTTTCAACAATATCCTAAGATTGATAGCGCCAGAAAAAAATACGCCCATAAAAAAGTAGCGTTCATCCTTCCGGTAAACGCTCCCGGCGGCGGCGCAAATGTTGTGCTCCAAGAAGCGCTTGCCATGCAAGAGTTTTTGCATGTTGATGTGGCGTTAGTCAACTTATATGAAAATAAATCGGGTTTTAACGCCGCCTATCCGCATAATGAACTGCCGGTTATCTGGATAGATTTCCCGGAAAACCTTAATCAATTTGTAGCCGATTTCGATGCAGTCATTGCCACATATCATTTATCTGTGTATTGGCTGGCGCATTTAAATAACTCCATCAAAAAAGGGTATTATATCCAAGATTTTGAGCCGCTATTTTTTGATAAAAACAGCAAAGAATGGAAAGCTGCGATTAAATCTTATGATCTCTTTCCCAATGAGTTATATGCATTTACAAAAACTGCTTGGAATCAAAGTGAGGTGTTTCAAAACACGGGACACAAACCCGCAGTTATTGGCCCCAGTGTTGATATCCAAACATTTGCGCCGCGAAAACACGCCACTAACTGGCCGCAGCGGCCTTTGCGCATATTGGCGATGATCCGCCTTGAATCTTCAATACGCAATCCCCAATTTACCTTAATAGCGCTTCATAAGATTTTTCAAAAACATGGGGGCAATATTGAAATTACTATTTTTGGATGTGAGGCGTCTAATCCGCTTCTCCCTCGATTCGTATTCCAGCAGGGTTGGGTTGTTGCCGGGATATTAACAAAACCACAAACCGCTAAGCTTTTTTCTGAAATGGATATTTTTATTGATTTCTCTAAATATCAAGCAATGGGGCTAACGTCCATGGAAGCAATGGCTTGTGGTGTTGCTGTTATCGTTCCTAAAAAAGGCGGTTCCGTTGAATTTGCTACCCATTATTCCAATGCTATCGTTGTTGATACATCCGATGAACAATCGTGTGTTCAAGCCTTAGACACGCTCATCATGAATAAAAACTTGAGAGAATCTATATCACAACAAGCAGCTGTTGATATGGTTAAATATATGCCGATTTATTCCGGTATTCATATCTTAGACGCGATTTTTGGCAAAGAATCCGCCGCATAACCCAGTTTTCGCAAAAGCAGCTTGAGGGTCAAAATCAGTTTCTTATTTTTTACCCAAATAGAGACTTTTCTGTTCACATCTTCCAGAGTTCTGCTATGTATTCTCCTCTCTATGATGTGAT
>JAKAOI010000435.1 GCA_021812265.1 Chloroflexota bacterium
AGGTCTTTTTGTATAGTATACCACAATAGGGCCATTTTTTCTAACAGCGGAGCGACCGGAGTGTAAACAAAGAAATCGGTATTTTGTTTAAAAGCCGAAAAGGTGTGTTTGGGGACACCCCAAGCCCCGCGCAAGAGGCTGCGCCCCTTGCGAATCCCTGCCGGGTGGCGCTGGCAAATTTGCTAGCCTGCCGGATTTGTGACTCGCAGAGCAAACCAGCCCTCCCTTTGCAGGCGTTCCCAAGCTTTTATGATATATTCTCTTTTAAAGAGGTCTTTTTTTCGCGGACTCCATGCGTGCACTCGTTGAATCAGTATCTCAACATCATCTGTGCTTGGCTCTTCTTGGGCAACCCAATGAACTGTGGCAAGCAGTTCCATGCCGGATGGATTATCAAACCCTTCTATTAGGTGGCTTACTGTATTTACATGTTCTTGCGCTTGCGGTATGTTTTGAATGATGGATTCTGCCTGCGCAACCGCTTCTGCAACCAGTGTGATTCTAGCTCTTGCGCTTCCATTTCCATATCCATTGATAAAATACCCATCAATGTTTTGCAAAACAAAATGCAAATTTCTGGCGTATGGGCCATATTGGTGTTTCACAAATTCTAGTCGCAGCGGCTCACCGGCGGCCTGTAAAAAATAGGCGAGTTTTTGAATTTCTAATCGGGAAATGGTATAGCCGGCTTGGTGATATACATCCATAAGTTTTAGTAATAAAGCCCGGCCATTTGTCATATTTGGTGTTTTTGCTGCAATCGGCGTGGCGGCGGCGTTTGGCGCGTCGCTCGGTTCAAAAAGAAACAGCTGCGTGTTTGGTGTTTTCGCAAACGCCAGTTCAATCTGTTGGCGTACCGGCCGCCAACTCAGCCCGCCATTGCCACACCCGATCGGCGGCATAGCTATTGTTTGGATGTGTAACCGCTGGATATCTTCAATTAGGGAATTCAGCCCGTTTTTAATGTCGTCGATGTTTGATGGATCTGTCCAATGATATTTAGTGGGGAAATTAATAATATATTTGAGATGCGTATTTGTGGTTGAGGTTATTGGAACAATGAACATTTTCCCTAAGGAAACTTCCTGCCGGCGGCAAGCTTGGACATATCGGCGGTAGTTTTCAGGGAAGGCTTGTTTAAATTGCAAAGCTATTCCTTTGCCCATTATTCCAACACAATTAACGGTGTTCACAAGGGCTTCTGCGTTAACTTCTAATAAATTTCCCTGTTTTAGCTCAATCATATGTTCCTCCTCTGCCTTAATAATACCAATTATTATGAACAGTTATCAATGTTGAATCATTAGTGGGTAGTATTGCTTGAACTTCATTCTGCTTTTGAGAATTCATAACTCCAATTTCTAATACGTATTTCCAAGGAAAAAAGTCATATATTAGGAATTCTGCCTGTCTTCTTCGTTTTCGATCATTATCATTTAGAGTGTCATTCCACATTCTACTTGTCATTATTGACCAATCAATTTGATCAAGGTCTTTAAGATTCTCGAAAAATCTTGTAAACTCTATTACTGCATGGCCGTCTGTAAATACAAATTGTCTGTTGCCGGCAGTAATTGTTTGTATATTGGAAACCAAATATACAATTGATTCCTGTCCTTCTAAGTAACCAGAAACAGTATCTTTGTATATTGCATAAAGCATGGGCGAACGAGGAGCAAAATAAAATGGCACATAATCATGGAGTGTACCTTCCGGGCCATTTGGAACTTTTATTTTAGCTCGTCTATCTTGGATATGTCGATGAGCAATATTTGTACAATCAATATTTTGGCGCGTCATCGCATTTTTACAGAATATGCCGCTGTTTGCAATAATTGATTCCAGATTCTCCAAAGACGTAATATGGTATATTTGTATGGATTGTGTCTCCCTTAATATTTCTTCCACTGCAATTCACTCCATTTCCTCCGCCAGCCGATCATACGCCGCCAGCGCCAGCCGCGCGCTGCGATATTCCCCATAATCGCGCTCCTCATTTTTCTTCAGCCCAGGAAATGTTGTGAGAATATATGCAAAATCTTCTCGTGAAAGACCGTACAGATGCGCATACAGCCCGTCGAGGTCCCCGCGGATCTGCGCGCGGCGCGGTTCATTCCATGTGAAAGGCGGCCCGTCATAGCCCATTTCGCGGGCAAACGGCGCTATATCACGGCCGGTGTAAATCAGCTCCAACACCCGTTCGCTAATCCATTGCTGCAGCGGCGTTCCTGCAACGCGCCGGCCTGTGTACTGTTCCGGCGGCAATACCGGCAATTGCTTGACGATAAAAAAACTGAGATGCATTCCTCCCATTTTATTCCGCACAATATAGTCAAATGGTAAAGCATTATAATTAGCTACTAAAGCTACTGTATATTCAATATTTTTAAGATCTGCATTTATTAATGAAGCAGTATGGCCTACCCCAACTTTTGGTAATATCGAGGCGATAAATGTTCGTTCATTCGTACTATTTGTGACATCACGAAATGCCAGCAGCCATTCATGTTGCCATCCCTGCAGCTTGCGTTCCACTTCTTCACGGGCAATCCAATACCGCGGCTGCGGCGCGTAGTGAGCCTCCATATGCTCAGCCAGCGATGTGTCTCGGGTTTTATCGCCCGACCACGCATATGTTGCAAATCGATGATCATATTGGTGAAATAATTTTGCCTCGTATAAGGGCAGCCACTCCTGCTCATCACGCATATATCGGTTCCCTTGCAGCGCGGCGTCTTGCTGCTCTAGCTCTGGCTTGGTGAGAAACAGGTTAGAATCGGAATTC